>JAGVBM010000417.1 GCA_020059765.1 Bacillota bacterium | reverse complement strand
GTACGAACTGTAAGGAGCCGATTTGATGGAATACGTTTGCCCATTGTGCAATGGAATGACACAATTGCATGCGGCCTGTTCCAAATGCGGATTCTCGTTAATTGACGGGGGAGCGGTGACCGACTACCTGGGGCCGTATGCGCCATATGATTTGTCGCCCGAAATGGAACAAGGCGATCCTCCATGCACTCATCTCCTGGTGTGTACAAATTGTGGAAACGACTCTTATGCAATCATTCAAAATGATGTAATATAGAAAAGGAGTCCAGTTCGTCACAAAGGAGATGTCGCTAGTGTCTTCCCTTTCAATGAAGTTTTGCAAAAAAAATCTTGATTTGTATTCCCAATCGGTTTATGACGCTTTGAAAGAACGGTATCCCAATGAGAAAATCGAAATCGTGGACTGTGCCGGCGAGCAGCTTTGCGGTCTTTGTTCAGACGTTCCTTTTGCGATTCGCAACAATGCTGTCGTAGGTGGAAAAACGGCACGAGATCTATTTTATAAACTGGAGCGGGGAATGGAGTTCCTCAACAATCCTTCCCGCACGAAAACCGATCAATCGACTGAAGAGTGAATTCAATCATTCCGGGACTGTCTACGCACAGTCCTTTTATTTTTTTATTCACCCCTTATTGAAGGAGATGCAGCATGACTGATGTGGTGGTGGTAGGTGCGGGGTTAGCCGGTCTGTCGGCAGCCTTTCAGTTGCAGCAAAACGGCATCAGGGTTTTGATGTTGGAACAAGAGCAGCGGATCGGCGGGCGTGTGTGGACTCATCAAGAGGACTCCCTGTCGCATCAAGCGGTGCGCTATGAACAGGGAGCGCAATTTTTTTCCAATCATTTTCGTGAAATTCACAAATTGTCCCGGAAACTGAAACTTCCGCTGCAACAAATTCCTTTTCATCTTCGAATGTATGTCGGGACAGGATGGTTCTCAACACGGTATGACAGGTGGAGTGTATTGGCAGATTTGCCGGGGGTTCCATGGTGGGCCCGTGTTCAAGTGCTGCAGTTGGTAATTGAGGGAAAACTTCATCAGCTGAAAGAGACGATTAGGGAACGGCAGATCTCCTATGTGAGCCTTGCGGAAGTTATTTCTGAAATCGGTAACGGTCGTCAAGATCTTGCGCTTGCCGAGTATGCCCGGCGTTTTCATCCATCCCTTTATGAATACGTGATCAGTCCTTTTTATCAAACACTATTTTTTGACCATCCGGATATTGCGTCGGTTGATCATTTTTTTACCCATTTTGGCGGCCCGCGATCACAAAGGATTTATCAGCCGAGCGGGGGAATGTCGATCCTCATCGACAAATTGTCGGAAGGACTGACGATTCAAACAGGAGTTCAGGTGCAAAAGGTGGAGTTGCATGGGCAAACCGTCCGTATTCAGTTTCAGACCGGCGAGAAAAAGGACGTGCTATACGCTTCCTATGTCATTGTGGCGATTCCTGGAAATGACTTGCTGTCCCTGTTCACCGGAGAGACGTTTCCCGAGCAGGTACGAACCATTCTGTCCTCCATACAATACGCAGGAACAGCTGTCGTGACCCTGCGTGCGGAAGGACGCACGGACAACTGGGGATATGGATTTAGCATACCGGCCAAATTCGGTTCCATTATCGCCGGGGGTGTGATGCAGGAAGGAAAAATTGCGAATATCATGTTGACAGACGACGGGTATCAACGATTCCATGATCTTTCCGACAGAAGATTGATGGATCGCGTGGTTCGAGAGATATCCCGTCTGGCGCCATACCCCAATGTCCGTTTCGTCGGTTCCGCCATTCGGAGGTGGCCAAATGCAATCCCGAAATTCCCGGTCGGACACGGCATGCAAATGAAAGATTTGACACATTGGCTTTCGCGTACCCGATCGAGAATTCAATTGGCGGGGGACTATCTGCAATTAGGTTGTACGGAAGGCGCGGTTCGGTCCGGAAAGGAAGCGGCACGGAACGTGTTGGCAATGATCGCAGACAGTCAATAAGAGAGAAACGTGAGATGCCGCAAGGATTGAAAAATGACAAAACCGCCCAAACTTACCATCAGGAATGACGAGAGTGTCCCCATGATACGTACCACGTTCCTTTTTTCCAATAACTGAATGGAACGTCCCGCCCTTGTGACCAAGATGGCAACCGTACTCATGGCCAGGACACTTCCGAGAGAAAAAGACAAAACGAGTGTCAGGCCAACAGGTATCTCATGGGCACTCATCGAGGCAAGGAAAATGGCTACTGCGCTGGGACATGGAATCAGGCCCGTAACGACTCCGACAAGGAATAAACGTGCGATGGAATCGGCAGACTGTTGTTTGTTATGCTTTTGCCCATGCCTGTGTCTATGTTCATGCCGATGTTCGCAAACTTCCGCTAAGTGATCTTCTCCGATTTTTCTGACAACGACAACGCGGGGGCGAACTTGCTGCAAGAAAAGTCTGCTTCCCAGAACCGTAATGAACAATCCCGCGAGGAGTTCAATCCAATGGGAAATTTCCTCCGGTACCAGCATAGACACAGTGGAAGATGCTGCGAAAGAAAGCATGACAATGGAGATAGTATGAGCGATGGCGGAGACGACACCCAATAGAATCGCATCCCGCATTTTCGACCTGGATGAAATCAGGTAAGCCGTCATGACGCCTTTGCCATGACCGGGTTCCAATGAATGCAGGATTCCCAATCCAATGGCGGCCGGTACTGTTAACAGAAGATTCATATCAGTACCTCCTTTCAGGGTTGTCTCTAATGTGTATGCAGATGCTCAGGACAACTTTCCGAACACGGATCGGTCTTCTGATCGACGGTTTGTCCAACTGCAGATGGAAGCAAGCTGCTGACGACAACGTGGGTGACTGTCGCAATGGGCGCACCCGTCCTCTTTTGTGCGAATAGGATGATAACATCTCACAATATGAGGTGGAGAGATTGCAAAAAGGAAGGAGAAACTCTGTTCGTTCTGCAAAACCGACAGGACTGGCGGGGCCGGTCAAATTCAATTCATTTGCAGATATTGCCGATCGATACAAACGCGCAGTTGTCATGATCGAAGTCTTGCAAGAACGCAAACAATACAGACCCATGTTTGTCCCATTCGATCTTGAGGCCAGACGAGAAGTTACAAATGTTGGAAGTGGATTTGTCTGCGACAATCGCGGTTATGTTGTTACCAATCACCATGTTATACAGGGAGCCGATCAAGTGCGGCTGCGGTTCTTTGGGAAAAAAGATCCCGTTCCAGCCCAAGTAGTCAAAACGGATGATGATCTTGACTTGGCGTTGTTGAAGACCCGATTGCCAAAACAGATACCGGTGCTGCGGTTGGGACATTCCGATCATGTCCGGGTTGGCGAATGGGTTATGGCAATCGGCAATCCGTTGGCACTGGAGCAAACTGTGACAGTCGGGGTGGTTTCAGCGGTTAATCGTCCTCTATGGATTGGAGGTCGGCATTACAAGCATTTACTGCAGACCGATGCCGCTATTAATCGGGGTAACAGCGGAGGCCCTCTTTTTAACGCTAGCGGCAAGGTAATCGGTGTCAATACAGCAGTTTCTCAAAGTTCTCAGGGGATTGGATTTTCAATTAGAATCGATGTCGTACGCGACATGTTAAAAAAATGGATACCGCCCGATGAGGAATAGGCTCATTCGGGCTTTTGTCTTCTTTGTTTCAACATAGCCTGAGCGGCTCATGTGCTATCGCTGGTATTTCAGATTGCAAGCGAGATAGTATTTGGCGTATTGTCTTCCTTATGGCATAATAGTTTCAAAGACATGCTGTGGGAGGACCAGAATTTGGAGTTTTTTCAAGCGTTGACATTTGTGCTGGTTGTGCTTTTCACATTCGGAATCGTAATCTGGAAAAGAAAGAAATAAATTTCCTTATTCTATGATAAAGTTGGGATTGGGTTGACGATAATGATACGCCATACAATGTTTTTGGGAACAATCCTGCTTTTGTCAGGCAGTCTGTTTGCAACAGGTTGTCATGCCCCTGATCTTTCATCGATGAAATCTTCCACTCAAAAGCTTGCCATTGGGATTGTCGGCACCCAAGAACTTATGAATACAACCGAGTTTCAAACTTATGTATCAAAGGTGTTTCAGGATTCGGGCGTAGCTTTTGACCTTCGTCCCGTGTCAGATCTTTCACAGGCCAGGGAATCCCTTGCTGCGTTGGCCGGGAAGCAAAGCATCGACTTGGTTCTGGCAGACACCAAATATAGTCAAGCAGTAAAGGATTTGGCGAAAGCCTACGGCCAAACAAAAATTGCCCTCATTGGCGCAGATGATGCCCAAATCAACTTGGATAACATTCGGCAAGTGAGCCTCAATAAAGAGTTTCAAACTTTTACGGCAGGCTATCTGGCTGCTTCCGTCAATCCGAAACAGCCGGTGGGTGTTATCGTGCAAACCGGAAAACCGACTTCCTCATCGGAATGGAAAGGGTTGTTGGAGGGTATTCACTATGCGGGAAGCAGCTTGTCTCCCGTTGTCGTGACGCTGGATGATGTGATGGCCGCAAACGGACTCCTGAAGTTACAATCATCGCTGCCCAATATCTATCTCTTGTTGGATTCTGTAACGGAGGAGCAGCTGGCTCGTTTGCATGCAAGCGGGAAGCGGCTGTTTGCGATGCATGATTTGCCCAAATTGTATCCCAGTGTGATCGCCCGGCCCAAACCGATTTTTGCGGAAGGCGTACAGGAGGAGATCCAAGCTTTACTGAACAACTCTTGGCAAGGGAAAACAACTGTGTTTCTCAAGGGACCGGCCTACTTTGACATTTTGCATCCCGAAGTGCTGCCGGGGGCGATTGAACGAATGAAGAATGTGGAAGACGGATTGAATAACCGAACGCTGCGACCGGAAGATTATGTAAAACCGCCGGTCGATCAAACGAATTCGAAACCGTTTTAATAAGGAGCATCGATATGGAAGAATGGTATCTGGAATATCACATTCATAAAAACAGGCCTGGACTCTTAGGGGATATTGCGTCTTTATTGGGGATGCTGTCGATCAACATCGTCACGGTGAACGGCGTGGATGATCATAATCGGGGTTTTTTGATTCGTACTGACGATCGACAGAAAGTGGCCGTTCTTCGCTCGATGTTGCGAACACTTGACAACATTCAAATTACGGCTTTGCGGCAGCCGACTTTGCTTGATCGTCTTGCTCTTCGGCATGGCCGTTTCATTCAGCGCGAATCGGACAATGACAAGACGTATAAATTTACAAGGGACAAGTTGGGGATCCTCGTCGATTTCCTTGGTGAACTTTTGCAAAAAGAAGGCAACCAGGTGATCGGCATTCGCGGTATGCCCCGCGTGGGCAAAACCGAATCGATTGTTGCGGCCAGTGTCTACGCCAATAAACGATGGATATTTATTTCTTCGACCCTGCTTCGGCAGACGACCCGTCATTCCCTGGCGGATGACGAACTGGTTACGGACAACATGGTGTACATTTTGGACGGTATTGTTTCCACACTTCGATCTTCTGAACAGCATCACCGTTTGGTTAGAGAAATTATGCGGATGGATGCACCGAAAGTCATTGAGCATCCCGACATTTTTATGCGGGAAACCGAATATGGTTGGGATGTTTTTGACAAAATTATTGAGCTTCGCAACGCCGAGGATGAAGTGATCACCTACGATACAGTGCAAACGGGGTTTAGCTCTTTTGACATCAGTTGATTGCCTGTTTTCGGAAAATATATCGCGCGCTTAGGCATCTGCATGCTTCTGCCAGCATTCCAATATGGCCGTACAAAGGAGGTAACGATTGTTGAAAGAACTTGGACGTATCTTGCAAACGACGCGGGAAAGCAAGCATTTGACGTTGGATGAAATTCAAGAACGCACCAAAATTCGTAAACGCTATCTCCAAGCAATTGAGGAAGGAGACTTGTCAATTCTGCCAGGACTGGTCTACGCTCGCGGTTTTGTCAAAAGTTATGCCGAACAGTTGGATTTGGACGGACAAGCTTTGTTGCGAGAACATGGACTTTTGGAAGAGACAACTTCCTCCCCGGCAGCGCCATTCAAGCAGGAACAGGAGAAGCAGGGAGATGACACCCGAACCAGGACTCGACCTGTCTTCGAACAAAATTTGAGCATGCTGCCACAAGTTTTGATGGGAGCAGCAATCATCGGTTTGCTCGGTATCGGATATTGGGTTTTGTCGAATCTCAATTCTGCCCCGGAATCACCTGTCTCTCCGCCTTCCCAACAACAACCGGCTCCGCCTCCGGTGTCTAATCCCACACCGACACCCGGTTCCGTACCATCCGCTCCGCTTGCGGATCAGGCAAAACCGGCAGAGCGGTTGAAGCCGGAGACGAAAACCAATAAGCTGTCGGTTTACAAAGTGGACGGCGACAAAATCAAACTTGTCATTGAAGCGGCTAACGGCGATTGTTGGCTTGACGTCCGAGTAGACGGGGTAACGAAATACAGCCAGGTTGCTTCCAAAGGAACTTCTCTGTCATTTGAAGGCGTCAGTGAAATTCTTGTCGCGTCCGGATTTTCACCCGCTTTGAAAGTCACGGTTAACGATCAAGCGGTTGAACTGGAGTCGGCCATGCAGCGATATGATTATCGTTTCCTGAAACGCTAGGCGGGACGATGTAGGGTTCCCCGGCCAGTTTGTCAAATGCCAACTGCACTTCCGCCCAGAGGGGTTCCATTCGAAAGGAGTGGGAATGCTGATACCCTTTCTCGACATATATGATGGTAAACTCGGTTTTGCTTTGTTTTTGGAAAATCACTTTGACGCCTTGGGTTCGCAGTTTTCGTTTCAGATGTACAATGCGCGACAAAACTTCCCGATGGATCCGTTCCAACTGATTGAGATACGAGCGTTTCAAGAGAAGATGAGCGGTCCTGACCTGAAGGATGTCGTGATCGATTTGTTGTCTTAGAAAATGCAGAACCACTACGTTTTTGACGCGAACAAACGTATCGAAAGATTCTTTCATGATGCGATCACCTGCACGAGAACAAATGTTCTTGTTTTAGTATAACCTATACATAGGAGGCTTACAAGATGGCAAAAGACGAATCCTTTGATATCGTTTCAAAAGTCGATCTGCAAGAGGTGCGAAACGGAGTTGACCAAGCGATCAAAGAGTTGTCGTCTCGTTTCGATTTCAAGGGCAGCAAGAGTTCAATCGAACTGAAGGACGATGAAATCGTTTTGATTGGCGATGATGAGTATAAATTGGGCGCAGTCAACGATATCCTGCAAAGCAAACTGATCAAACGTCAAATCTCGCCGAAATCACTGAAATACGGGAAAATCGAACCGGCATCAGGCGGAACCGTACGTCAGACGGTATCAATCGCGCAGGGCATTGATCAGGAAAACGCCAAAAAAATTGTAAAACTGATCAAAGAGGCCAAAATTAAAGTGCAGGCGTCCATCCAGGGAGAGCAGGTTCGTGTGTCCGGGAAGAGTCGGGACGACCTGCAGCAAGTGATTCAAATGTTGAAGCAGAAAGATTTGCCGATTGATCTGCAATTTACAAACTACCGGTAACGCTTCTTTGACTTCCCCTACTCTTTCGTATATACTTTGATAATGTTGGGAACATGGTTAGACGATTGTGTGTGATCGGTCTGGTTGCATTTCAGCAAGCCGGGCCGTTGATATTTAGGATGGGGGAAAACATGAGTCAAAAACTAGCCGTGGTAACGTTAGGTTGTGAAAAAAATCTGGTAGACTCCGAAGTGATGATGGGGTTGATGACGAAAAAGGGCTATCAGGTTGTGGATAATCCTGCAGATGCGGATGTAATCGTCGTCAATACATGCGGATTTATTGATGCGGCAAAAGCGGAATCGGTGGACACCATCCTGTCGATGGCACAATTCAAAGATGAAGGATCGTGCAAATCATTGCTGGTTACTGGATGTATGGTGCAGCGCTACCATAATGATCTAATTACGGAAATTCCGGAAATTGACGGGCTCGTTGGGACTGGGGAATTTTACCGGATTGACGAGATTATCGATCTTTCCCTGCAGGAAGGCGAAAAACCGCAGTTTGTCGGAAACCCCGTTTATTTATATGATGATTTGACGCCCCGTCTTGTGACAGGTGGTCCTTCCGCCTACATTAAAATTGCCGAGGGATGTGACCATTCCTGTACTTTCTGTGCGATTCCGGCAATGCGCGGGAAGTTTCGCTCACGGCCGATCGACTCGATTGTGGCCGAAGCAAAGTCTCTCGTTGCGCAAGGCGTGAAAGAAATTATGCTGATCGCGCAAGACTCAACCCAATACGGACTGGATATCTACAAGAAGCGGCAGCTTCACGTCCTGTTGGAAGAGCTGAACAACGTGGAAGGATTGGAATGGATTCGGCTTCACTACGCATATCCGGGATTTTTCACCGATGAGGTGATCGATTCGTTCGCCCGTTTGCCGAAAGTGGCAAAGTATATCGATATGCCGCTGCAGCACTCGGAAGACCATATACTGAAAGCGATGCAGCGTCCCGGACATCAGGCCCAGATTCGCAATCTTGTCGCGAAAATTCGAGATCGCGTGCCGGATGTATCGCTGCGCACTTCGCTGATCGTCGGATTTCCGGGCGAAACCGAACAAGATTTTGACTATCTCTGTAACTTTGTTCGGGAACTTGAGTTTGATCATATCGGGGTCTTCACCTATTCACCGGAAGAAGGAACCCCCTCCGCAGAAATGGATGGGCAGGTTGCGGATCACATTAAGCAGCGGCGCGCCAGCCAATTAATGGAAATCGGGCGAGAGGTGGCGGCGAAACGGAACGCTCGTTTGGTCGGACGGGAATTAAAGGCGCTGATTGAGCGTCGGGATGAAGAAAATTCGAACGTGTACATTGGTCGTACGGAATATGACGCGAAAGACATTGATGGCCAGATTTTCGTGACAAGCAATCAAGATCTGCAAAACGGCGATGTCGTAACCGTTCGCGTAACTCATTCATATGACTTTGATCTGGCAGGGGAGTGTATGTAAGGTGAATTTGGCTAACCGTATCACCATCGCCAGGATCTTCCTGGTTCCGGTTGTCCTGATTTTTTTGCTTGTCCGCTTTGATTTTGGCCATTTCACCATCGGCGGGCAGACAACTACGGTTAGTGGAATCATTGCGGCATTAATATTTATTGTGGCGGCAGCGACTGACGGCCTGGACGGATATATTGCCCGCAAGCGCAAAATGGTGACTAATTTCGGGAAATTTTTGGATCCGCTTGCCGACAAACTACTGGTTACGGCAGCGCTGATCTCACTGGTGGAAATGCAGCGCATCGGGGCCATTGTGGCAATTATTATCATATCGCGGGAATTTATTATCAGTGGGCTGCGAACGGTTGCCGCATCGGAAGGAATCATCCTGGCGGCCAGCAAATTGGGCAAGCTGAAGACCGCTCTTCAAATCATTTCCATTTCGGCATTGATCTTGAATAACTTCCCGTTTTCCTACATTCACTTTCCGTTCGATCGGATTAC
>JAGVBM010000131.1 GCA_020059765.1 Bacillota bacterium | reverse complement strand
TTGGATCTGATCGACAAAGCAGCCGTGGTGACCAAAGTCGGTTCGCCGGAAGAGGCGGTTTATCGCGACGTGGCCGCCCTGGAAGGGCAGGAACTGGAATATCTGACACTGATGATTGTCAAAAAAGGCGGGTGAGGTTGTGCAGGGCAAGGTCTATTTTATCGGTGCCGGTCCGGGCGATCCGGAACTGATCACCGTCAAGGGCAAAAGACTGATCGAGCAGGCGGACCTGATTTTATATACCGACTCGTTGGTAAGCGAAGAGGTGGTTGCCAACACGAAACCGGGTGCGGTGGTGGAAAAAAGCGCGGGGCTGGCGCTGGAAGAGATTGTCGAGCGAATGGTGCAAGCGGCTCAAAAAGGAGGCCTGGTTGCCAGGGTGCATACCGGAGATCCGGCCGTGTACGGGGCCATTTTGGAGCAAATTGTGCAATTGAACGAAGCGGGGATTGAGTGGGAGATCGTTCCCGGCGTGTCTTCCGTATTTGCGGCGGCTGCCGTTCTCGGGGCGGAACTGACGGTGCCCGAATTGACCCAGACGATGATCCTGACCCGGGCGGAAGGGCGGACGCCCGTCCCGGAAGGGGAGCAATTGCGGGATTTGGCGAAACATGGGGCCACCTTGGCTCTCTTCCTGTCAGCTTCCTTGATAGACAAAGTAGTTTCCGAATTGCGGGAAGCGGGCTGGAGTGATGATACGCCGGTCGCCGTTGTGCAAAAAGCGACCTGGCCGGATCAGATGGTGCTGCGGTCAACCGTTGGCAAGGTGGCGAGCGAGATGAAGCGGCTTGGCATCCGTTCGCACGCGATGGTGCTGGCCGGCAGGGCGCTTGATCCGAAACTGCAGTGGTCGCGGGAGCACCAATCCAAATTGTACGACAAGACGTTTGCCCACCGCTATCGCCGGGCTGTGGCCGATACTGACGGCAAAGGGGAAGGCGGATGAGAATGCCGGAACATGCAAAACCGTATGCGATTGTGGGAATCACCAAGCATGGCGCAAAATGGGCCCGCCAGTTGGCCGCCGCCATGCCGGATGCGGATCTCTATCTGTCGGACAAATTTCTGCAGGCAGGAGAGGAAGAAGCAGGAACGGCTCAATCGTTTTCCGGCAGCGTCAAATTGCTGCTGCAGGATGCGTTTCACCGCTATGAAGGATGGATTCTCTTGGTTTCCCTGGGAGCGGTGGTGAGGATGATCGCCCCGGTGCTGATCGACAAGAAGACCGATCCGGCAGTGGTTGTGGTGGACGATCAGGCGAATTTTTCCGTATCGGTGTTATCCGGCCATCTGGGCGGCGCGAACGAATTAACCGGACGGGTGGCCGACATTCTCGGCGCCACGCCGGTGATCACGACCGCCTCCGATGTGTCGGCGACCATCGCGGTGGATCTGCTGGGCCGCGAATTCGGCTGGACGATCGATGACGACAGGCAGGTGACACCTGCATCGGCGGCGGTGGTGAATGAGGAGCCTGTAGTCGTGATTCAGGAGACAGGTGAGGCCAATTGGTGGAAGCACAAATCGCCGCTTCCCGGACAAATTCAAGTTGCCGCAAGCTTGGAGGAGGCAAGGGCGCTCCGGCCGCAGGGATTCCACGCGGTCCTCTGGATTACAGACCGCCTGTTAAACGAAACGGAACTGAAGATTGCGCCGTACCGGGTCGTCTATCGGCCGCGATCGATTGTGCTGGGGCTTGGCTGCAACCGCGGCACTTCTTTGCAAGAAATTGAAAGCGTTGTGTTCGATACATTGAAACAACAAGGTCTGTCATGGAAAAGCGTGGCCTGCATCGCGACCATCACTTTGAAAAAAGACGAAGCGGGCCTGCTGGCGTTCTCTGAAAAATACGGCTGGCCGCTCGTGGCCTATGAGTCGGAGGAATTGAACCGCGTGTCCACCCCGAATCCTTCGGAAACGGTGTTCAAATATACGGGCGCTTATGGCGTCAGCGAACCGGCTGCCTTGCTGGCCGCTTCCGCAGATCGCTTGCTGTTGGAAAAGACGGCGAGCGGGAACGTGACGATCGCACTGGCACGGGTCGATTTTGGCAAACAGGCAGGTCAGGCGGCAGATGCTGAAAGACGGGGTAATGCCGGATCAGATGCCGTGGGATCGAATGCTGCCGGATCGGAGGGACAAGGATGAGTCAATATCCGCGAATTGTAATTGCCGGAACAGGATCGGGCGCCGGCAAAACCACTTTGACGGTCGGGCTGATGGCCGCTTTTCAAAAAATGGGGACTGTCGTTCAAGGCTACAAGGTGGGGCCTGATTATATCGATCCTTCCTACCATACCGCCGTGACGGGGAGGCAGTCCCGCAATCTGGATACCTGGATGACGACTCCCGACAGCATGCGGGAAATCTTTCTGCGGGGCATGGAAAAGGCTGATTTGGCGATCATTGAAGGGGTTATGGGATTGTATGACGGGAAAAACCCTCTCCATGACCAGGGAAGCACGGCGGAAGTCGCGAAGCTGCTGGATGCCCCCGTGGTTCTGGTGATCAATGCCCATTCGATGGCCCGGTCTGCCGCTGCCGTTGTGCTCGGTTTTCAAAAAATGGATCCGGCTGTAAAGATTGCCGGTGTCATTGCCAACAAGGTCGGTTCAAAAGGACATTATGAAATCGTGAAAGCCGCCGTTGAGCAGGAGTGCGGGATTCCGTGTCTCGGTTATCTGGAACGGGAGGATGCTCTGACAATGCCGGAACGCCATCTTGGACTGATTCCTGCGGTGGAGCGGGGGGAGTTGGATGATTTGTTTGACCGATTGGCAGAGACGGTAAGCGCGACAGTGGATCTGGAACGATTGCGGGAATTGGCAGAATCGGTTCCAGATGTGCAGACTCCCGACACCCGTTTGTTTCCGGAGAAGCGAGTCCCGGCAAAAGTGCGAATTGGGGTGGCCAGGGATTCCGCTTTCAATTTCTATTACCCGGAAAATCTGGAGCTGTTGGAAGCGTACGGGGCGGAACTGGTGTTTTTTTCTCCTTTGCAGGACGAACAGCTTCCGGAGGATCTAGACGGACTCTATATTGGCGGCGGGTTTCCGGAAGAGTTCGCGGCGGAGCTTTCGGCAAAGAAACGGCTGATGGAAGAGATTCGCCGCCCACACGCAAACGGCATGCCGATTTATGCGGAGTGTGGAGGGCTAATGTTTTTGTGCCGGAGTCTGACAGACCGGCAGGGCCATGAATATCCGATGATCGGATTGGTGCCGGCCAAAGTCAGAATGCAGCAGCGGTTGGCGGCGCTTGGCTACCGGGAAGCGTCTGCGGCGCAAGATCATCTTTTGCTGCCAAAGGGTGAATCTGCCCGCGGACACGAATTTCACTACTCCACCCTGGCGGCGGACGAAGAGAACTATGCCTGGGCCTGGCAACTTTCCGGCCGCAAAGGGGAATTTTCGGAAGGATACGCGCGCGGAAACTTGCTGGCGAGCTACACGCATCTTCATTTCGGATCGAACGTAAAGGCGGCGGGTTCTCTAATAGAGCGGTGTGAGCAGTACAAATCGGTGAAATGACAAAGGAGAAGATGCACGTGCAGGAAGCGATTTTGCTGATTGGACACGGCAGCCGTGACCCGGAAGGGAACCGGGAATTCGAGGATTTTGTGCGGTTGGTGAGCGAACGGGAACGGGAACAGAAACGAGAAAAGGAACGGGAAGTCAGGATCGCGCACGCTTTTCTGGAATTTGCCAATCCGACGATTGACGAAGCGATTGACTGGCTGGCTGCAGAAGGTGCAACGAACATCAAAGCCGTGCCGATCATCCTGCTGGCCGCCGGACACGTGAAAATCGAAATTCCGCATCTGCTGGATGACGCGAGACGGCGACACCCGCAGATACGGATCGAGTATGGCAGACATTTGGGCTTGCATGAAGAGGTATTGACCATTTTGCAGGACCGTCTGGGACAAGCGGAAGGCGTGAATTCCCGGCGACAGGATACAACGGTGCTGCTGGTCGGAAGAGGCTCCAGCGATCCGGACGCAAACGGGGATCTGTACAAAATCGCCCGCTTGTTGTGGGAACGGACTGGCGTTGAAAACGTGGAAACCTGTTTTATGGGGGTCACGTTTCCGGATTTTCCCGCAGGCATTCGGCGCGCCGCGATGACGGGAAGCTCGTGGGTGATCGTGTTGCCTTACTTTCTGTTCACCGGCATTTTGATGAAGCGCATGGAAATCATGCTGAAAAATATCTCCCAAGAATTTCCGGATGTCACGTTTTCCTTGGCCGATTATTTTGGCTATCATCCCAAACTGATTGACATCGTGCGCGACCGGATCCGCGAAATTGCTGTCGGAGATGCACGGATGAACTGCGATACGTGCCAATACCGTTTGCAAGCCGTTCATGATCATCACCACCCTAATCGTCGCGAACATGTGCATGAAAAATAATTCATTCCAGTTACGGAGGGGATCTGCATGGGAACAATCTTTGTCGTCGGATTCGGGCCGGGTGCCTACGAGCAGATGACGGAACGGGCCCGGTTCGCAATCGAACACAGTGAAATTGTGATCGGATACAAAACATACATCGAGATTGTCCGAGACCTGCTGACAGACAAACAGATTGTGCAAACCGGCATGACGGAAGAGGTGGCCCGTGCCCAGGAAGCGGTCAGACAAGCAAAACAAGGGCATACGGTTGCTGTGATCTCGTCCGGCGAATCGGGCATTTACGGCATGGCGGGGCTGGTCTATGAAGTGCTGATCGAGCAAGGATGGAAACCGGGGGATAATCCGCAGATCGAAGTGGTGCCGGGTGTGCCGGCGCTTGCCTCCTGCTCGTCATTGTTGGGAGCCCCCTTGATGCACGATTTTGTGTCAATTTCGTTGTCGGATTATCTGACCCCTTGGGAAGTGATTGCCAAACGGGTGGAAGCGGCAGGAATCGGCGATTTTGTCGTGGTGCTGTACAATCCGAAAAGCGGCCGCAGGACCCGGCAAATCGAGGAAACGCAAAAAATCCTTCTTCAGTACCGTTCGCCCGACACGCCGGTAGGCTTGGTGAAGAGCGCTTTCCGGAAAGGCCAGCAGGTGGTCGTGACCACCCTGAAAGACATGTTGAACTATGAAATCGGCATGTTGACGACTGTTTTTATCGGAAATTCTTCGACGGTCAATTATCATGACCTGTTGGTGACACCGCGCGGCTATCAGCGGAAATATACTCTTTCTGTGGAAGGCGGACGAAGCGGCGGGCAAGACCGGAGACTGCAGTCAAGTCCCTGGTCGTTGGACAGCGCCGTTTCCGGAGAGGGGAGGCCGCTTGCGGCAATCGCGCCGCTGCCGCAGGATTTCGCTCCGATCCTGGAGATCGCCGTTTCACCGGGGGTGGCCAACAAGAATTTTACATCCCGGCAGTTTGCCGCAATTGCCGAGTTGGTCGGCGAGCAGGGAACTGTCACGTATACGCCTCGGCATGAAATCATCCTGAATCTTCCAAACGGCGATGCGGATTTCGTGGCGCAACGGCTGCAAGTTGAGGGGCTCCTGGTTTCTCCTGTGCACTTGAAAGCGCAGGTGGTGGCTTGTGATTTTTGT
>JAGVBM010000107.1 GCA_020059765.1 Bacillota bacterium | reverse complement strand
TGCCCGTTAAAAATATATTTTCCGTTAAACTTCGTATTTCCCAATTTGATCATTTCGTCATATAATTCATCAATTTCTTGGGCGATCGCTTTTTTGGCGTCCGCCGGCACTGTATCGTTTGCCCCCTGCACCGCCAATTCCCGAGCACGCTGCATCAGATCATTGATGCCCGATAGGGACGTGTCGGTAATTTCCATGAAACTTTTTGCAGAATCAAGATTTCGCATGTATTGTTCATTTCTGTTCAATTGTGCCTCATAACGCATCGCGTAACTGACTCCAACCGGATCATCGGACGGTTTGTTCAATCGTTTCCCCGTGGTCAGCATGTCTTGATATTTTTGCATTCGTTCGTTGTTGGAACGAAGGTTTTGGACCAATTGATTGTTTAGCATTGATTGAGTAACCCGCATTTCATTCACCTCTCCTATCAAGCGTTATCGGGTAATCCCCATGCCGTTCACGATACGATCCAGAATGGAGTCGATGATGGTGATGACTCGGGCCGAGGCGTTATAGGCATGCTGGAATTTGATCATGTTCGCCATTTCTTCGTCAATCGACACCCCGCTCACAGATTGGCGCTGGTTATCAATCTGCTGGGCCATGGCAGCCTGATTGCTCTCGGTTCGTTCCGCTTCTTGCGCTTGTACACCCAATTGTCCAATCATGGATTGAAAGTAGTCTTCGATTGTTCCGTTATTGACGATAGTTGCCAGACCGCTTCCCGAATAATCGATCGACTGATTGGTCATTTCCCCGATCATCAGTGCGATGTCACCGTTCCCTTTCACGGCCTGCGTATTTCCGCTGACGTCGACATACGTGGCGTTTGAAGTCGCAATGTTTCGCTCGTCATTCAGGATCAGATCGTTCAGCTTCAGGTTGTCAGCCGTATAAGTGCTTGACCCGTCAACGGTCACAAAAAACGGCGGAGCTTGATTAGTCGGACTTTGCAGTGTATAGCCGAACTGGTGAATTCCATTGAGTCCTTCAAGAGTAATCAGGGTATCTTTCGGGAGGCTTGCCGGTGCAGGAGTTCCCTTGGCCAAAACCGTCCCATCGGGCAATACGGCATCGAAAGGCATGTTCACGGTCCCCGCCGGGAACGAGTAATCATTCGGGAGTTTTGATTGCACGTTTCCCTGCACAATTCCATCAATCAATGCGTTCAGTTGATCCTGATATGTTTTGACATAAAGCGTCCGGGAATCCGTCAATCCCTTTATTTCCCCGCCTCCAATGGCAGGAGTCACGTTGCCGGTTGCCGGATCAAATGTTAAGAGAACAGGAGCCGCATCGCCCTGAAGCACCACTTGTCCGCCGATCGTGACGGTATAAGTACCGGATGTGTCCGTCACCCGCAAATCCACCAGCTTCGAAAGATTGTCCGCCAACAGATCGCGTCTGTCCCGCAAATCATTCGCGTTGTCTCCCAAACTCTCAACCACTTTGATCTGCCGGTTTAATTCCTGAATTTGCGAAAGTGTCGAGTTGACCTCGTTCACTTTGATTCCAACGTTTTCTTTCAAATCGTTATCCAAGTCGCTTAACTGTTTGGAAAAATGGTGCGCGCTTTCCACCATTTCAATCGCCCGCTGTTTCACCACTTTGCGGGCCGTAATGCTTTCCGGAGCAATGCTCAAATCATGCCACGCGTTGAAAAATTCGTTGATCACCGTCGCCAATCCGGTATCGGAGGGCTCATTGATGACCGCTTGAATCTTGTCCAGCGTCTGACGTTTGATTTCCCATTCTCCCAACGAGCGGTTTTCATTGCGGAACTGGTAATCCAGGAAGGCGTTTCGCACCCGCTCGATCTGCTGTAAGTCTACACCTTGACCCAATTGTCCCGCTTCCGTACCTTTGTTCATTCCCGGATACTGCAGCGGCCCGAATTCGGTCGTGTCCACAATTTGCCGGGAATATCCCGGCGTATTGGCATTCGCCACGTTATGGGATACAGTGCTCAAACTTGTTTGTTGCGCATACAGTCCGCGCTTTGCGACTTCAAGTCCGTGGAAGGTTGAACGCATCGTTTGCCTCCTTGTTTCTAAACGACAGGTATTGGGATTGATTTATACTTGCGTATCAAACAATCTTTTCTGTCCGACACCGGCTCCCGAATCCCCTTTGCCGGTATAGGTTCCTTGCTCCCCGTAATCGGTCATCATGTCAATCGAACGTTGCAGCAGATCCAACGATTGACGAATCAGCCTACCATTTAATTCGTTGGCTGATTTCAACTCTCCTATCACTTTTGCAAATCGGCCGGTCAGCAAATTGAATTTCGCCGCACGCTCCGGATCTTTTTCCAATTCCGCCAATTTGCTTGCCGTCAGTTCCTCCAGGCGAATTCCCTGCTCACGGGCAATTTGCTCCCCAATCTTGACCCGCTCTTCTTCCAGTTTTTCTACCGAACGAACAAACCGCACTTCCTCATTGACAAGCTCCTGCAACTTTGCCATATCTCCGTCGATCAACACTTGCTTCTTCTTTTCTTCAATGCGCAGAAGCTTTTCATGCTCGGCAAGCAACTGTTCCACCGTTTGAATCAGTCGTCCGATCAATGGCATATTGTGGTCTCCCCTTACTCACCCAGCAAGTTTTTCAAGATTGCTTCGGCAATATTGCGAGCGTCAATTTCATAGGTCCCGTCTTGGACGGATTGCTTGATTTGCGCAACTTTTTCTTCCCGCCGGGCACGCTGTTCCGTATTAACAAAGTTTTCGCGGGCCATTTCCAGCGCTTCTGACGAGATGGTCACTGCGTCACGGCTTGCGCTTTTCTCCCCCTTAGCCGTTTTCGGATTCACGTTGTTTTTTTGATAGGCCTGCAGCGAATTGATTCGGCCGTTTTCATTGATTTTCATCCGTATCACCCCACATAAATGAAAAAACCGATACATACGAGCGTCTACTCCTTGTATCGGCAGAAATACGATTTTTGTAAATAGAATTACGATAGAAAAATTCAGCGGCGCTCATGCCGGTCTTTCAAATAAAAATCCCGTCCGCTTTTCGCATTCGGTTTCTCATGAATATCTTCCGTCTCCTGCTGAAGCACCCGGTTAAAACTCTGTTTCATGTCCTCCGAACACGGACGGCAAAAACGGCCTGTCTGAATCGGTTCCTCACATCGTTCGCAAGGATAGGTCATCCCCGGATAGTTTGCAGCAATGAGCCGTCCCTCACGAATGTAACGGTATATTTTGGCTAACGCAACTTCTGTCTGTTCAGACACCTCTTGCGGGGAAACGCCGCGGTGGTCGCGTAAATAATCGTTCACGATCAGAAAATCGTTCTCATCTTGCCGGATACAATCAGGACATATATCCTTCATCATCCGGTTAAACAATCGTCCGCAATCTTTGCAGTTGGCCAGTGCCACTTGGGACACCCCCTTCGTCAACGATTTCATTGTAATGGAAAATTCATTTTTCTACCAGACATTATTCGACAGATACCCGACATAATTCCTTCTTATATCCGATAAATCCATCTTTAGATGTATTTCGTATGGCCGATTCTTATCTGGCCACCGTCAATACATACACCTGAGCGGCTCCAGCCGCTTTCAGAACTTTGGCGCAGGCTTCCGCCGTCGATCCTGTTGTGTAGATGTCGTCCACCAACAAAATGGTTTTGTCCTGGATCAATTCTTTCGCATCGGGATGAAGAGAGTAGGCATCCAGCAGGGCTTGCAGCCGTTCCTGCCGCGTGCGGGTGACTTGTCCTTTCATGTGAAGGGTGCGCTGAAGCACCGGGTGCCAGGGGGTGCGGGTGTAAGAGGTTAGGAAGTGAACCAAGCGTTCTGCCTGATTGTAGCCCCGTTCCTGCAATCGTTTCGGGTGAACGGGAACCGGCACCAACAGATCGATTGGAAAATGGGCCATATGCCGATCCCAAGCCTCTCGCAAACAGGGACCCAGTACCGACAGCAGTTCGGCTTCCCGCGAGAATTTGAAGCGGTGGAGCAGATCCCTGAGAACACCGCGATAGGCGCCATAGGAACGGGACAATACGAACGCAGTGTCCCGCTCGCATTCCGGACAGCGGCCGGATTCCTGCAAGTGCCGGCCGCACAATTGACAGTAGGGAGGTTCGATCGGCAGGAGTCCGTTTTTGCAATCGCTGCAAAGGGAGGGTTCATCCGTCCGATCATGGTTGATTTCGGGCACAGCGGTATGACAAGATATGCAAAAACGCTTCGTCGGATAAAGCAATCCAAGCAGCGTTTCCAGATAATGCCGCCCACTCATCTGAACTCACTCATCCGAAATAGTATACAATCGCCAGAATGCCAGGGCCGACATGCGTCCCGATCACAGGGCCCAATTCGCTGAGATCCGGTTCGACATCCGGGAATTCCTGACGAATCCTTCCTTGAAATTCTTTCGCATCGTCCAGGTTGTTGGTGTAAACAACCGCCAACCGAATCGGTTGTCCGGCATGTTTCGCTTTGTCCTCGCGGAACAATTCCAGCACTCGATCCAATGCCTTTTTGCGTGTTCGCACTTTTTCCAGTGCATCCAACTTGCCTTCCGGCGTCACGTACAAGATCGGCTTGACCTGCAGCAACGATCCCACCAAAGCGGAAACTCCGGAGATCCGGCCGCCGCGGTGCAAGTGTTCCAAGGAATCGACGATAAAATAAGCCCCGCGATTTTCAATCATATGCTGCATCCTCGCAACAATCTCTTCTTTGCTGTTGCCTGCGTCACGCATGGCAACCGCTTCCCGCACCATGCTGGCGAGAAAGTGGCTCGTCAGTCTCGAATCGATGATCGTAATGTCCCCATCCACCATATTGGCTGCCGTTAGCGCCGCATTATAGGTGCCTGACAACCCCGCCGACAAAAACATGCCGATCACCGAGTCATGGGAGGCCGTCAAACGTTCAAACGCCTGTACAAACTCCCCCACCGCCGGCTGCGAAGTGGAAGGCAGTTCTTTCACTGTCGGCAGCATGTCGAAAAATTCCCGCGTCCCCAAATCGACACCTTCCCGACGTGTCACCGATCCGAAGTTTACGCTCAGCGGAACTACGGTAATCTCATGTTGTTGCACGAATTCATCCGGCAAATACGCGGTACTGTCTGTGACAAGCGCAATTTTGGACATAAACAGCCCCCTTCGCTACCTTATTGT
>JAGVBM010000326.1 GCA_020059765.1 Bacillota bacterium | reverse complement strand
TGTAATTCTTGAGGATGGGAGTGGTGTGGAATGAACTTGGAACTGCAACAATTCAAGGCCGATTTTTTCAAAGCATTGGGCCATCCCTTGCGAATTCGCATTCTCGAGTTATTGGCCGAGGGAGACAAAAACGTGAACGAATTGCAAACGTTGATGGGCAGTGAAGGATCTGCCGTGTCTCAACAATTGGCGATCTTGCGGAACAAGAACATCGTGAATGGAACTAAGGTAGGCAACAAGGTGACGTATTCCCTGCGGGACCCCATGATTATCGAGCTGTTGCAGGTTGCCAAGCAAATCTTTAACAACCATCTCATCGATACGATATCCATGTTGGATAAGTTTAACGAAGAGTAAAATAAAGAAGACTGTTGTGAATTCCGGGCTCGGTGAAGGACTTCACAACAGTCTTTTTTTACCCTGCCAATCGGTCTCCCTGTTGCCATTTTGCTAGGATATCGTCTGACCGGAATCCCTACAAGGACAACGTTTTGACAAAATCGCCAATTCTTTCAAGCGCTTTTTGGATTTGCTCAACGGATGTCGCGTAGGAGCAGCGGATAAATCCTTCCCCACCCTCACCGAAGACGCTGCCGGGAACCACAGCGACACGGCTGTGCTGCAGCAAGCGCTCGGCGAACTCTTCCGATGTCAGACCGGTGGAACGGATATCGGGGAATGCATAGAAGGCGCCCTTCGGTTCGTGGCAGGCAAGTCCCATGTCGCGAAATCCTTTGACAATCATCCGCCTGCGCTGGTTGTATTTATCGACCATTTTTTGCTTCTCGGCACTGCCGTTGCGCAGCGCTTCCAAGGCGGCCATTTGTCCCATGACAGGCGCGCAGAGAATCGTATATTGATGGATTTTCAGCATCAAGTTCAATATATCGGCGGGTGCCGCCGCGTATCCGATGCGCCATCCGGTCATGGCAAAAGCTTTTGACATACCGCTGATCACGACAGTCCGTTCTCTCATCCCGGGGATCGCGGCGATGCTGGCGTGACGTCCTTCGTAGGTCAGTTCCGCATAAATCTCATCGGAAATGACAAACAGGTCATGCTCGATCGCCACTTCGGCGATGGCCCGTAAGTCTTCCTCCGTCATGACGGCGCCTGTCGGATTGTTGGGAAAACAGAGAATGAGGACTTTGGATTGCGGCGTGATGCGGGCGCGCAAATGTTCCGGCGTCAAGCGAAACTCATCCTCGGCGTAGGTGGGGACACCGACCGGCGTGCCTCCGGCCAAGATCGTGCAAGGCCGATAAGAAACATAGGAGGGCTCCGGGATCAGCACCTCGTCTCCAGGTGTAAGCAGGGTTCGCAGGGCGATGTCGATCGCTTCACTGCCGCCGACAGTCACTACAATTTCCTCTTCCGAATTATAGTTCAGGTGAAAATCTTGCAGATAATCGGCAATCGCAGCCCGTAATTCGGGGAGCCCTTTGTTGGACGTGTAGGAGGTGAAGCCCCGTTCCAACGCGTCCACACTGGCTTCCCGGACATGCCAAGGCGTGACAAAATCCGGTTCTCCGACACCAAGGGAAATCACATCTTCCATTTGATTGGCCAAGTCGAAAAAACGGCGAATTCCGGACGACGGGATGTTTTTGACGGCAGGAGACAATCGGTCGTACAGACTCACGGTGCGATCACCAACCGTTGGTCATCTTCCCGATCATCGAAAATCACGCCATCAAATTTATAGGTTTTCAGTTTGAAATGGGTGGTCGTGCCCGTTACATGTTCGATGGTCGACAGCTTTTCGGAAACAAAACGCGCTACTTCCTTCAGGTGATAGCCTTCAACGACCACCTGCAGATCATACGCGCCGGACATCAGGGAAACGGACGTAACTTCCGGGAATCGGTAAATACGTTCGGCAATCGCATCAAACCCCACTTCCCGCTGCGGTGTCACTTTCACGTCAATCACGGCAGTCACTCGTTGCGACTCCACTTTATCCCAGTTGATCACGGTGGAGTAGCGGAGGATGATTTTTTCCCGTTCCATTTGCTCAATCAATCGGGACGCCGTTTCCGTGTCGATGTTCAACATAGTGGCAATCGTTTCGTGGGATATCGTCGAGTTTTCGTGCAGCAGGTGCAAAATCTGAAGTTTCAGACTTGTGTTCATACAGTGCCTCTCTCCAGTGCAGTTGGTTTTGTAGACATTATGTCAGATTTTCTGACGATGAGAAAGGGCAAAAGCAATTTTTTTGTATGAAGAACTGGGAAATTGAGGCGTCCGAAAGTATAGAATGCGAGCGGGACGTGCAACCCTACTAGTCTGAGGATTGGTTCTTGACAACCATGGGACATTGGGGATTTGATTAGGGTATTGAAAGAATTCCGACGGTTGCAAAAAGGGGTATGACGCGATGCAGGATCCCGTTTTCCAGTTTGTTTCCCAGTATGGATACGTAGGGTTGTTCGGTTCCTTGGTTCTCGGAATCGTTGGCCTTCCTCTGCCGGATGAATGGCTGCTGACCTTTGCCGGTTCACTGATTTCACAAGGGAGGATGCAGTTTGTAGCGACTGTGCTGGTCGGTGTTCTCGGCAGTATTTCCGGTATGTCCCTGAGCTATTATGTGGGGCATCGATTCGGATTGCCGCTGTTGGAGAAGTATGGCGGCAAAATTGGGATTACCCCCTCCAAACTCGGCAAAGCGGAAGGCTGGTTCGCACGGTTTGGCAAATTTGCGGTAACCTTTGGCTACTTTGTTCCGGGTGTGCGGCATTTGACCGCCCTGACGGCCGGCATCGGAAAATGGTCCTATCGAACGTTTCTTGCATACGCAGTTCCCGGCGGACTGATATGGGTGCTGACGTTTATCGGCGCGGGCGTCTATTTGCAGGAGCATTGGTGGATGGTAGCGAAGACGCTGCACCATTATTGGCGGGTTGGATTGTTGACCGGTCTGATCGGACTGGGCCTTTGGTGGGTTGGCAAAAGATATCTCGCCAAATCCAAGACAGCCGAATAGGGAACGGCGGGAGAGAAAACGATGAGCAACATATGGATCTTGGGATTTGTCAGTTTTTTCACCGATTTGGGCACCTACATGGTGTATCCGTTGGTGCCCTTGTATTTGGTTTCTGTCGGCACCACTCCGCTTGTCATCGGGATGATTGAAGGCGTGGCGGAAAGCCTCACCAGCCTTCTGCAATTTGTTTCCGGCTATACGTCGGACCGTTTGAAACGACGGAAATCTTTGGCCATCTTCGGCTACGGACTGTCGGCGGCCGGCCGTGGGATTCTGGTATTCTCCGCTTCTTGGGTGGGCGTATTTGTTTGGCGGTTGTCCGATCGTGTCGGAAAAGGGGTGCGCACAGCGCCGAGGGACGCCTTAATCGCCGAGTCCGGCGGCCGGAAAAGGCACGGCCGCGCTTTCGGGCTGCATCAAATGATGGACATGACGGGCGCCGCATTGGGAGTGGCGGTCGCCTACCTGATTTTGCAGCAGGAAAACAGCAGCTACTCGACCGTGTTTGCATACTCGTTGATCCCAGTGGCGTTGGGCGTTCTAATTCTGCTGCTCGTCCGGGAGCCAAAGGAGCCAACAGGCGTGCTGAAACCGAAAATGGAGTTCAAATGGTCCCGGTTGGACCCTCGGCTCAAACAATTGCTGCTTGTCATCCTGCTGTTTACGCTGGCCAATTCCTCCAACCAGTTTTTGATTTTGCGGGCATCGAATCTGGGGGTGTCGATGACGGACGCACTGCTCTTGTATTTGCTGTTCCATCTGACCGGCGCTTTGTTCGCCTATCCGATGGGACGCCTGTCGGACCGGATCGGCCGAAAAGGGATACTGACTGCCGGATATCTGTTGTACGGCGGAGTGTACCTCGGATTCGCCTTGATTGATTCGGCCAAATGGGTCGGCGTGTTGTTCGCGCTTTACGGTGCATACAGCGGTTTGACGAAAGGCGTGGAAAAAGCGCTGGTTGCCGATGTCGCCCCGGCTGACTTGAAGGCCACGATGATGGGGATGTATGCGATGTTCGTCGCCATCGGGCTGCTGCCGGCTTCGCTTTTTGCCGGTTGGTTGTGGGACAGCTTCGGCGCATCCGCCCCTTTTTATTTCAACGGGGCGTTGGCTGTGGCAACAGCCTTCCTGCTGCGTCTGGCATTGAAAAATTTCAAGTCGGTTGGACAGGAAACTGTGGTAGGATCAGAATAGGTGATACGGATGACAATTCGCGAAAAGATCAAGGAAAAATTGGCCCTGCTGCCGGCGAAACCAGGCGTGTACCTGATGAAGGACAAGCATGGCGAGATTATCTACGTCGGCAAGGCGAAAGTGTTAAAAAACCGGGTGCGCTCCTATTTCGTCGGGACGCACGACGGCAAAACCCAGCTTTTGGTTTCGAACATTGCCGATTTTGAGTATATCGTGACCGACACGGTCATTGAAGCGTTGATTCTGGAAAACCACCTGATCAAGAAACATTCCCCCCATTACAACATCATGCTGAAGGATGACAAGACGTACCCGTACATCAAGATTACCAACGAAACCCATCCGAGGCTGGAAATTGTAAGACGGGTCAAAAAAGATGGGGGGAAATATTTCGGCCCCTATCCGAATGCGGGGGCTGCCAATGAAACGAAGAAACTGCTGGATCGCTTGTACCCGCTTCGCAAATGCAAAACACTGAAACCGAAAGTATGCCTTTATTACCATATCAATCAGTGTGTTGCACCCTGCGAATTTCCGGTGGAAACGAGCGTATACGAACAGATGACCAAAGAGATCGGCAAGTTCCTTAACGGCGGACACGGTGAAATCAAGCAGCAGTTGACGGAGAGAATGCAGCAAGAGGCGGCGCAGCTGAATTTTGAACGGGCAAAAGAACTGAGGGATTTGATTCATCATATCGACGCGGTGATGGAAAAGCAAAAAATCGACCTCGGCGATACGGTCAACCGGGATGTGTTCGGCTACTACGCGGACAAAGGGATGATGTGCGTGCAGACCTTCTATGTCCGTTCGGGCAAGCTGATCGAGCGGGACGCGGCGACATTCCAGCATTTCGGCGAGGAACAGGAGGATTTTCTTTCCTATGTTACCCAATTCTATTTTGACAACGCCGATCTGCCGAAAGAAATCCTGCTGCCGCAGGGGATTGACGCTGAACTGTTGGAGGAATGGCTGTCCGTTAAAGTGAAGGTGCCGCAGCGGGGGAGCAAGAAACAGTTGGTGGATATGGCTTGTGAAAACGCGAAGATTGCCCTGGAAGAACGATTCAAAATGATCGACCGCGACATGGACCGGACGATTCGCGCTGTGCAGCAGCTCGGAGACATTCTGGCAATTCCTGCTCCGATGCGGATCGAATCCTTCGACAACTCCAATATCCAGGGCGCCGATGCGGTGGCCGCGATGGTGGTGTTCATCAACGGACAACCGGCCAAAAAAGAATACCGCAAATACAAAATCAAGTCGGTGCAGGGACCGGATGATTACGGATCGATGCGGGAAGTGATCCGCCGTCGTTTGGTACGGGCGCTGCGAGAGAAACAGCCGCTGCCGGACTTGATTGTGCTTGACGGCGGCAAGGGGCAAATTTCCGCTGTTCTGGACGTGATGCACAATGAGCTGGATTTGGATATCCCGGTTTGCGGATTGGCAAAGGACGATAGGCACCGTACCAGCCAACTGTTTTTCGGCGATGATCCGGACCCGGTTCCGATTGACCGTTCCTCCCAGTCCTTCTATTTGTTGACGCGGATTCAGGAAGAAGTGCACCGGTTTGCGATTGCCTTCCATCGGCAGACCCATAACAAACAGGCGATCCGGTCGATTCTCGACGACATTCCGGGGATTGGGGAGAAACGCCGCAAACAGCTGCTGAAACATTTCGGTTCGATTGAGGCGATCAAGGAAGCGCCGGTCGAGGAATTCCGGAAAATCGGCATTGGTGACAAATTAGCCAGGGAAATTTTGGGATTTTTGCGGCAAGTCTAGGAGCGTTCAAGCAATCGGCCGACATCCGCGGCAGACATCCCCCACGGGAAGATGCGCATGAAAGTCTAGACCTGATTTTTGACCAATGGTATAATGACAAAAAATTAATATGGCCTCATCTCAATCGGGGTGAGGTAGAGGCGCGAATCACCATGAGTACTTTTGCGGAGAGCCGGGAACTCCGTGATGCAAAAGAAAAGGGGTGTTCGCCGAAGCGGGCGTGTTTCCCGAAAACGTCTGGCTGGGCCTGCATCGAACAGGTGCAGGACTGTCACGGAAAGCTTCCCTTGGCTTTTTGTGGAGAACTATCTCGCTGAATGCGTGAAAAGGGATTGCGCGACTGGCGGCAGGGATTTGCCGGAACGGAAGTGCAACATCGCGAGAGGGGGCGCTGATATGCTGACGATACTTTTCGGACGGCAATAGAAGGCGGCTCTGTTCATGTCTTCTGTTGCCGTTTTTTTTATTCGTGCAAGAATTGGGGAAGCAAGAAACAGAAAGAATATGGCGCATGCTGCCCAGAAAAAAAGAATAGGTTAAGGAGTGGAAGAAGTGGCGCTGATTGTGCAAAAATTTGGAGGCAGTTCTTTGGCAAGCCCGGAACATATCAAACGGGTGGCAAGACGTGTGGCCGATACGGTGGAAGCGGGCCATTCAGCGGCGGTGGTGGTCTCGGCGATGGGTGACACGACAGACAATTTGATCGATTTGGCATTGAAAGTGTCAAGCACGCGGCCGTCTCGCGAAATGGATATCCTGCTGACAACGGGCGAGCAAATTTCGATTGCCCTGTTGTCCATGGCGCTGCAGGAGATCGGGATTGACAGTGTATCCTTTACCGGCGGTCAGGCGGGGATTGTAACCGAAGCGGTACACGGCAAGGCCCGCATTACAGCAATTGATGCAAGCCGACTGAAAAAACAGTTGGATGCCGGGAAAGTCACAGTGGTTGCAGGGTTTCAAGGAGTGACGGAAGAAGGGGACATTACCACCCTCGGCCGCGGCGGTTCCGACACGACCGCCGTTGCCTTGGCAGCCGCATTGCAAGCGGATTTGTGCGAAATCTACACCGATGTCGAAGGCGTCTACTCCACTGACCCGCGAATCGTGCCAAACGCACGCAAGATTCAGGAAATTTCCTATGACGAAATGCTTGAATTGGCGAACTTGGGTGCGGCCGTCCTGCATCCGCGCGCCGTTGAATACGCCAAACAATACGGGGTGCCGCTGATGGTGCGCTCCAGTTTCAAACCTGTTCCCGGAACATTAGTCAAAGAGGAGGCCGTTATGGAAAAAGGACTGATTGTAAGTGGAATCGCCTATGATTTGAATGTTGCTAAAGTAGCGCTGGTGGGGGTTCCCAACCGGAAGGACAATCTGCAGTTGATATTCCGGACACTGGCCGAGGAAAACATCAATGTCGACATTATCGTCCAGAGCATCGTGCAAAATGAGGGCAGCGACATATCGTTTACCGTGTCGAAAGATGATCTGTCCCATGCAATGGATCTGCTGACGGCATTGCAATCCCGCCTGGGGGCGCAAGAAATCGTGAGTGAAGAAGATTTGGCGAAAGTCTCGATTGTCGGTGCGGGAATGATCAGCAATCCGGGCGTGGCGGCGCAAATGTTCCAGGTGCTCAGCGAAAACGGAATGCTGATCAAGATGGTCAGCACCTCAGAAATCAAAGTTTCTTGCGTGATTGACGCGAATGATGTGCAAAAAGCGGTCGGAGTGCTGCACACCTCATTCGGTTTGGATGCGGTGGAAACGGCAACCGTAGCCAGATAGTCAACATCGTCACAAGCCCGAAATTTTCCGGAAAATGGCTTGACGAATCTGGCACCCCATGCTACACTCGTTGCAAGATTCAGTTCAAAATCAAATGATTTAAACTCTTAT
>JAGVBM010000302.1 GCA_020059765.1 Bacillota bacterium | reverse complement strand
TTTCGGATGCGGCTAGAACTCATTTGGTAACTGTCGAAGATGACTCGCTGCAATACGCCGTCATCCGGCAGTGCGCTCTTTTGCAAATGCAGCGCCCGATGCAGCATCGTCATTGCTTCCGCTCGCGTTGCTGGCGACGAAGGGGCGAATTTCCCCTCATCCGTTCCGTTTACGATTCCCGCTTGGCTTGCTTTTTCAATATAAGGTTTCGCCCAATATTCAGGTACGTCGGAAAACGGTTTCACTTCTCCGGTAAAGGACACGGATGCAGCAAATGCCCGGACGACAAGGGCGGCAATTTCATCGCGACGGATATTGCGGTTTGGAGTAAACTGATCGTCTCCCACACCATTCACAATCTTGAGGGAACTGACAATACGTACCGGTTCTGCATACCACTCTGCTTGCGGGACGTCAGCAAAACGTTTGCCTTGGGCGTCGCTTGCCAAATTCATGGTTCGCACCAACAACGCCACAAATTCGGCTCGGGTAATCGGATTGTCCGGCTTAGCGGCAACAGATCCGTTTGCGTTTGGATATCCTTTCAAAATATCTGCTTGTACAAAATCGTTCAGTCCATCGTAGGCCCAATGATTTTGAATGTCAGTTGGTGAGTAACGAGCCAAAGGATCTTGTCCTTGTGCGAAAGCAGGAATACCAGGAACCGACAGGCTGACAGAAAGCATAATTCCAACAAGGTATTTCGGCCATTTCATAAGTTGATCTGCGTCTCCTTTCGAATTGGGTATCGAGGCATAGGTTTACATAACTTAATAGTATGATCGAATTTCTTCTGCGTAAATCGTAAAATTTTGGTACTAGCCCCCGATTCCGGACAGGTCATTTTCCGATTGGGTCAAGCATAGACATGACCTAGGGACAAACGATACGACGATAAAGGGGTGGCACTCGGTGCAAAAGACCAATTGGCATTCACTGGGCGTGCCGGAATGCCTGCAACTGACAGAGACCACGGCGAACGGCCTGACCTTGAAAGAGACGGAACAACGTCGGGAACAGTACGGCGAGAACCGTCTGTCGGAAGGGGAACAGATTTCTCTTTTGTCACTCTTCCTCAACCAGTTCCGCGATTTTATGGTGCTTGTCCTTATGGCCGCGACATTGATCTCCGGGCTGCTCGGTGAATATACGGACGCCATTACGATCATAGCCATTATCATTGTCAACGGGATTCTTGGCTTCCTGCAGGAAGTGCGCGCCGAGCGCTCCTTGGCATCCCTGAAAGAACTCACCGCTCCGACCGCCCATACGATCCGTGACGGCAAGAAAGTGACGATACCCGCAATCGATCTGGTTCCCGGCGACATCGTCACGCTGGAAAGCGGGGATCGGGTTCCAGCCGATCTTCGTCTTCTCCGGACGCAGGCGCTGGAGGTGGAAGAATCTTCCTTAACCGGCGAATCAATGCCCGTTCCGAAGATCACTGAGCCGATTGAGGACATTCATGTGGGTCTCGGCGACCGGCGGAACATGGCCTATATGGGAACCATGGTGACACGTGGGAAGGGAATCGGGGTGGTTGTCGCCACCGGCATGGATACGGAAATGGGATTGATCGCCGATCTGATTCAAACGGCGGAAGATTCGGAAACCCCTTTGCAGCGCCGCCTGGAGCAGTTGGGCAGAATTCTGGTGTATGTCGCCCTCGCGATTACGGCGGTGGTTGTCATCACCGGTATTTTGCACGGACACGACATCTATGAAATGTTCCTGGCCGGGGTTTCCTTGGCGGTCGCCGCCATTCCGGAAGGATTGCCAGCCATCGTGACGATCGCCTTGGCATTGGGCGTGCAGCGAATGATCAAACGGCGGGCGATCGTGCGCAAACTGCCCTCGGTGGAAACATTGGGCTGCGCCACCGTCATCTGTTCCGACAAGACGGGCACATTGACGCAAAATATGATGACCGTTCAGCAGGTGTGGGTCGGCGGACGGTTGTATGATGTAACAGGCAGCGGCTTTGATCCGGTAGGGGATTTCAAGCTGTCAGGGAAAAAAGTCGATCCGCGCCGACACGGGGATCTCAAGCGATTTCTGGAAATCGGCGTCCTCTGCAACAATGCCGAATTGGCAGGCGATATGGGCAGCAAGAACGGATGGAAAGTGTACGGAGATCCGACGGAAGGCGCCTTGTTGGTCCTCGCTTCCAAAGCGGGGATTGCACCAACCGACATGGAATCATTGGAACAGCGGATCGACGAACTCCCTTTTGACTCGACCCGCAAAATGATGTCGGTGCTGACGCAAACCAAACAAGGGGATTACTTCCTGTTGACCAAGGGGGCGCCGGATGTGCTGGTCGACCGCTGCTCCCATATACTGCTGGACGGCCGCGTGGTTCCTATGAGCACTTCCTTGCGCAAAGCGATTAAACAGGCCAACGAATCGATGGCGGTCAGCGCGCTGCGCAACCTGGGAGTTGCCTATCGTCCCGTTCGCCATTTGTCCGACATGAAGGTTCCCAATCCGGAAAAAGACCTGATTTTTATCGGCTTGGCAGGCATGATCGATCCGCCGCGTCC
>JAGVBM010000265.1 GCA_020059765.1 Bacillota bacterium | reverse complement strand
GACGTCGGCGGTACATTTATCAAGGCTGCAGCCATTACCGAAACGGGGGAAATTGCGGCCAAAGAGGAACGGCCGACAGAAGCGGCTGAAGGTACAGAAGCCTTGTTGGATCGATTGGCGGCGGTTGCCCGCGCCACTGCCGAAGAAGCGGGCTGGCAATGGAACGAAGTGACGGGTGTGGGTATCGGACTGCCGGCATTCCTTGATTTTGAGAAAGGAATTGTGGAAGAAGCGGTCAATTTGGGATGGAAGAACGTTCATATTGTGGAAGAGATGCAGAGCCGGTTGGCAGTGCCCGTATTTTTCGACAATGATGCAAACGTTGCCGCTTTGGGTGAAGCCTGGTTGGGAGGCGGTCGAGGACATAAGCATATCTTGGCGGTGACCCTTGGTACGGGTGTAGGCGGCGGAGTGGTGATCGACGGCCAAATATATCGCGGGGTGAACGGCATGGCCGGTGAGATCGGACATATCGTACTGGAGCCGGTCCATGGGGATCCGTGCAATTGCGGTCAAATCGGCTGCTTGGAGACCATTTCTTCTGCGACGGCAATCTTACGCGCTGCAAGAAAACGGTTGCAGCAGGGAGAGGTATCGTCCTTGCAGACGATTGACAGCCCGACGACGAAGGACGTTTTTGCGCATGCGGTCGCCGGGGACAGCCTCGCGCGAGAAGTGATCGATCATGCGATCCATCAACTCGGATACGCATTGGCAATCATCGGAAATATACTGAATCCGGAAGTGATTGTGATAGGCGGGGGCCCGTCCAGAGCGGGGGATATCTTGTACAAGCCGCTGCGCGAGTATTTTGCCAGGTATGCGTTAAAACGGGTGGTTGCAGGCACTGCCATTCGCCCGGCTGAACTTGGCAACGACGCAGGAGTCATCGGCGCCGGAAAACTGGCCCTCAGTCAAGTGGATTAAGACTTCGCTTTCATTCAAGCCGATCTGATATAATGAATCGTAGAGCAGCATTCGGGGGAGGTGGGGCAGCATGAATCAAACCGCAAAAGTGTTGGTTTTAACAGGGTTATCCGGGGCAGGAAAATCGGTTGCGTTGCAAAGCTTGGAAGACCTCGGGTATTTCTGCATCGACAATTTGCCCCCTGCCTTAATCTCAAAATTGGGAGAATTGGTTTACCAGTCCGACGGGAAAGTTTCCAAGGTGGCACTCGTATGCGACCTTCGAGCACGGGCGTTCGATAAAGAACTGTTTGACGCGTTGAGGGAATTGGAGGAACGGGACGGTATCTCCACCGAAGTGCTGTATTTGGAAGCGGATGAAGAAACGCTGGTCAATCGCTATAAAGAAACGAGAAGGCGCCATCCGATGGCTCCTGAGGGAAGGATTACGGAAGGCATTGCAAAAGAACGAAAAAAACTCGAAGAAATGCGCGGACGGTCGGACTGGATCATCAATACGAGCAAAATGAAGCCGGCTGAACTGAAAGCGTTGATCAGCGAACGTTTCGGTCATGGAAGACAACGCAAGCTGCACGTGCATATCGTTTCCTTCGGTTTCAAACACGGCGTTCCTATTGATGCCGATCTGGTATTTGACGTCCGGTTTCTGCCAAATCCCCACTATGTGGAATCTCTGCGTCCGATGACGGGGAAAAACCGGGAAGTGTACGATTATGTCATGAAATGGCCGGTTACACAACAGTTCACCGAGAAGTTGATTGATATGATCGACTTTTTGATCCCTCATTTTGAAAAAGAGGGCAAACAGCAAGTGGTGATTGCGATCGGATGTACGGGTGGGCAGCATCGGTCGGTATCCATTGCGGAAATGGTCTATCGTCATTTGCAACATCATCATTCGGTCGTTGTGAACCATCGCGACTGTGCAAAGGAACGATAATCGATGGTCAAAAAATGGTGGTTGCTAGCCTGGACACTCTGCGTGTTTGGACTGGGTCTGATTACTGCGGGCGCGGGTCTGCATGAAGTCGCAGGGCAGGCTTCCGTGATAGGACTCGCCAGTCTGTTGGTGGGATCGGGCTTGCTCGCTTTGGGATGGTGGCGCGACGAGCAGATCGGCCGCAAAGAAATGTTGGCCAAGTATGGACGCCCCAAAATCGTCGCGATTGGCGGCGGAACCGGATTGTCCGTCTTGCTGCGCGGCCTGAAAGAATTTGATGTGGACATCACCGCCGTGGTCACCGTGGCGGATGACGGAGGGTCTTCCGGACGGCTGCGGTCCGATTTTGACATGCCGCCGCCGGGGGATATCCGAAACTGTCTGGTGGCATTGGCGGACACCGAGCCTTTATTGGAAAAACTGTGGCAGCACCGGTTTAAAACGGGGGAAGGACTGGCCGGACACAGTTTCGGCAACCTGTTTATTGCTGCGTTGACTGACGTAACCGGTGATTTTGAAACGGCAATTCGTGAAACATCGCGGGTATTGGCCGTTCGCGGCCGTGTGCTCCCTGCCGTCAGCCGGGCCGTAAGCCTGAAAGCGCATATGACAGACGGAACCGTTGTCGCGGGGGAATCACAAATTCCGAATGTCGGCAAACGAATCAAACGGGTGGAAATTGAACCGGCGGATGTATCGCCGCTGCCAGAAGTTTTGCAGGCGATCCGGGAAGCTGACGCGGTCATTGTCGGTCCCGGCAGTTTGTATACCAGCATCATGCCGAACCTGTTGATTCCCGGCATTGTCGATGCGCTGCAAGCATCCTCGGCGACCAAATTCTATGTCTGCAATGTGATGACACAGCCGGGGGAGACGGACAGTTATACCGCTTCGCAGCACGTGAAGGCGATCTATGATCATGCAGGTGTCGGACTGTTTCACTATATTTTGGTTAATTCGGCGCCGATTCCGCCGGCGGTGATTGAACAATATCGGGAAAAAATGGCGGCTCCTGTGGTCGCCGACACATGGAACTTGCAGCAAATGGGAGTCAATGTGATTGCCCGCAATTTTTTGCACTATGCGATTTACGCGCGACATGACGCGCGGCGTATCAGTGAACAGATTTTGTCGGTATTAACAAAAGATTTCAATAAAAAAACTCATTAGAGTTTCCGGGAGGTGGAATATGTCGTTTGCATCAAGAACGAAAAAAGAACTCACCCAACTGGAGACTAAACCCTGTTGTCAACGGGCGGAACTGTCAGCGCTGATCCGCTTGAACGGAACGGTGGTTGAGCCGAATCAACGGCCGGTGCTCGATGTGACAACCGAGAATGCGGCGATTGCCAGACGCATTTATACACTGGTTCGCAACATTTTCGGAGTTCATGCGGAAGTGCTGGTTCGCAAGAAAATGCGGCTGAAGAAAAACAATGTCTATATGGTGCGTGTTCCCTTCAGGGTGGAAGAGGTACTGCATGAATTGAAAATTGCGGAAATCGGTGTACAATATAGGCAAGGAATCGATCGGGAATTGGTTCGCAAATCCTGCTGCAAGCGCGCATACTTGCGAGGAGCTTTTTTGGCTGCGGGCTCGGTGAATGATCCGGAAAGCAATTCCTATCACCTGGAACTGGCTGTGCAAGGAAGCGACTATGGAGAATCGCTTCTGCACTTGCTGAATCAGTTCGATTTGAACGGCAAATTGATTCAGCGAAAAAAAGGGTTTGTCCTGTATCTGAAAGAAGGAGACAAGATCATCGAGTTGCTGAATATTATCGGCGCTCATCAGGCGTTGCTCCACTTTGAAGACGTCCGCATTCTGAAAGGAATGCGCAATCAGGTCAATCGACTGGTCAATTGTGAAACAGCCAATTTGAACAAAACGATTCACGCCGCAGTCCGCCAAATTGAGAACATACGACTTGTCGAGCAGCAGGTCGGATTGGACAATCTGCCGCCGCATCTCAGAGAAGTGGCTGCACTGCGACTGAAATATCCGGAGATCAATTTGAATGAATTGGGTTCTATGCTTCCGGGGAATGTTTCCAAATCGGGTGTCAACCACCGATTGCGAAAACTTGAACAGATGGCAGAGAAAATCAAGGAGGGTATCGAATGGCAGAAAAAAAGGTAACCGTCAATTTGCGTGCCGGCTTGCACGCACGTCCGGCCGCACTGTTTGTGCAGCAGGCCAACAAGTTTTCCAGTGACGTGTTTGTCGAAAAAGCTGACAAATCGGTAAATGCAAAAAGTATTATGGGCATCATGTCATTGGCGATTTCGAAGGGTACGGAGATTACGATCCGGGCAGAAGGTTCCGATGCGGAACGCGCAGTTGAGGTTCTGGCCGAAATGGTAAGTCGGGACGAATAGCAGTATATGAATGCACACCCATGGACCCATTCTTGGGATGACTGCGAAATGTTGCTGTTCATTGGAAAAGATGCTGCCGGTCAGGAAAAAATTTTTGCGCGCGTATCCAAGATGATCCGGGCGGAATCCGAACTTCGTAAGGAAATCTTGTACGAACGGGAAATTTGTTTGTTGAATCCGGATATCATTCGCGGACTGGATCGTGACGCTTGGGAAACCAAACAGTTGCGCTGGTTTGTCGATACACATCAGGAGTTGGTGGACCGGGAGAAAGCTTACTTGAAAGAATGGGAAAAGAGGAGCATATAAGGGTTGCG
>JAGVBM010000037.1 GCA_020059765.1 Bacillota bacterium | reverse complement strand
CTAACCGGTAATCGGATGTCCGATTGGCAAACCTTGCAGATCCAGGATGTGACTCATGTTAAAGTCTTTGACCACCCAAACGGATATCTGTATATCGCCTCGCTGGCCGACTATGGAGCAAACGGCAAATCGATCTGGTGGACCGAGTGGGATCCCGATCGGAAACAGGTGATCGTACAATCGAAAATACATTCGTTTCAAGTTGAGAACAATCACCGAATTGAGAGTTTTCAATTGGGCATCGAGGCAACCCGAGCCTATATTTTTCATACGGATCGCGCAGAAGGTCAAGAGGACAGCCGTCTGTTTCTGACCGATTTTTCCCTCGATACGCCAAACAAGCCGGAGACGCGGGAAGTACGGGGGACAGCAAACGGGCAACTGTCAGCTACAAGGGAGAATGGCACCGCCGACTTGCGAACTCCGTGGCCTGCGGCACGTCCCGACGGCGGATTGGATGTGGCTGTCACAGTCGGAGGACAGGTGCGGTTAATTCGTTTCCAAGACGGAAAACAAGCGGCAGCGATCCGAGTAAGCAATGGATATGAGACCGCTTATGCGCCTGTGGTGGCCGAGAGCAGGAGCGGAAGCGAGCAAACCGTAATCTGGCTGGAGCGCAAAGGACAGGCACATTACGGGATTGTGGCGGCCGGAAACCAAGCGGACTACCGGGAACAAACCAATCGCCTGCAAGCAGCCGACTGGCTGCGGGCCATCGGACAGGTGATCGACGGGCAAGCGGGAGTTATTTTGGCTTTGGCTGCTTCCCTCAAATGGCTTCTCCTTCCCTATCTCTACCTGGCGGCGGTCAGGTTTTGGAAAAAGGGCAAGGCAGTCCCAAACGAGTTGTTCCATGGCAGGATTGCCGGCTTGTTGTATCTCGCGGTAAAGCTGTTGCTGATCGGACAGTTTTATCCGGAGGAACTGCTCGCCAACATGCCTTCCTGGATGTCCTGGGGCGGCAGCCGTTACTTGCTGACCCTAGCAATAGGGGCGATTGCGTTCGGGCTTTCCGGACTGACGGGTGCAAGCGGACGCTCCGGAAATTCAGGAGTTTCCCGAGGTTCAGGGGTTTTCGTACGCCTGGGTATTTTAGGCGGTCCCTTTACCGGATTTGCTTTGCTGGATATAGGGATGACAGCATGGTGGTACGGGTTTTTTATCAGATAGCCGAGAAGAAAGATTTCACCTCAATGGCAACACTGCAGGTGGAGGGGTGTTCACGAAAAAAACAACGATTTGATTGCCCAAAAGACTCCTACCAGGAGCCAAACGATCATGCCCGGTCAGACGGGCGGAATCGGAAATTTCCGTTGATCGTCCTGATTGGGAATGCCTCAGCCGCCGGTCGAACAATGTGTGTCTTTCTGGGATTCCTCCATTGGCAAACTCCCCTCCTAAAGAAAACTTGGCTCCACCAAAAACTCTGCGCCGGAATTCGGCTGACTGTCTTTACTATACCACACCGGGTATTTTTTATCATATCTAACCCACTCCCCCTCTCCGATCTTGGGTGAATGGGGGAAGCCGAATGCAGACCGTCTGTGGTCAGGAGATCCAGACACCGGATCGAAAAAAATGTCGGAGCGCATCCGGCATCTCCCGCTGCCAGAATCCCCATGTGTGTTCTCCAGGTCTCTCCATGTAAGTAACGCGCGCCTGTTTTTCTTGCAACAGCCGATAGGTTTGCCTGTTCAACTGCAGGAAGTTCAAGTCTCCGAGATGGGTTTTGACGGCCGTTTCCTGTTCGCCGACCAGCATGTACATATCAAAGGCGGGAAACGTGTCGGCATCCTGAATTCGTTGATTCGTCGGTTCCCAGTAGGCGCCGGAGAAACTGAGCACCCCTTGAAACAATTCCGGCTGGTCAAGGGCAATGTCCAAAGATACTGTGGCTCCCAGCGAATCGCCGGCGATGACCCGCTGCAGACCGCTTGTCGGCAACTGGTAAAGGCTTTCGATCCGTGGCATCATTTCTTCCAGAAAGAACTTGCGGTAGGCTTGGTTTCTCGCACCGATTGAACTGTATTCGGCGGTCCGGTTCCGGCGGTTGACGTCAACGCCGACAATGATGAACGGCTCCAGTCCTTCCTCGAGAATCAACTGCTGGGCGAGAGTCGCCACCCTCCCGTACATGAAAAAATCCTGGCCGTCTTGCGTATACAGGATGGGATAGGCGGTCATTTCGTTAAACCCCGGCGGCAGGAAGATCCGCACATCCCTCTCTTCGCCAAGATGGGAACTGGCGAGGGTTTCTCCGATCACTTTTCGTTGATAGACCGATTCTTTGGTCATGAACATCCCCCTTTTTCTTAAAATGACTCGTTCTTTCCCGAATAATTGGCTATATGTACGGCAAGCTAGTGTTAGCATTTGCCATTTCCCAGATGGGCATATCTTTATTTTATCCTGAATGAGGTGAATTGACATGAGTACCGGATTGATTGACATGACAATGTCGGATCAATTTTCTCCGCTTCAGATTATCGCACCGGACGGAAAAGTCAAGGATGAGAAGCTGCTTCCCGATCTGTCGGAGGAACAGCTATGGGAGTTAATGCGCCGCATGGTGTTTACCCGGGTGTGGGACCAGCGGGCAATCAGTTTGAATCGGCAGGGGCGGCTCGGTTTTTATGCGCCGGTTGCCGGGCAGGAAGCATCCATGATCGGCAGCCAGTTTGCCCTGCAAAAAGAAGATTTCATTTTGCCGAGTTACCGCGATATTCCGCAAATGGTCTGGCACGGACTGCCGTTGTATCAAGCATTCCTTTTCTCCCGCGGACACCAACACGGCAGCCGATACCAGGAAGGACTCAATGTGCTGATGCCGCAGATCATCATCGGCGCCCAAATTGTCCAAACGACCGGTGTCGCCATGGGCTTCAAGCTGCGCAACAAAAAGAACGTGGCGATTACATACATTGGCGACGGCGGAACGTCACAAGGCGATTTCTATGAAGGGATCAATTTTGCCGGGGCGTTTCAAGTTCCCGCCATATTTGTCGTCCAGAACAACCGCTACGCGATTTCCGTACCGATTGAGCAGCAAACCAAAGCTAAAACTCTGGCGCAAAAAGGATTTGCGGCGGGCATCGCCAGTGTCCAAGTCGACGGAATGGATGTAATGGCCGTCTATAAAGCGGTGGCAGAAGCGGCAGATCGCGGCCGCAACGGAGAAGGACCGACCTTGATCGAGTCGCTGACCTACCGCTACGGACCGCATACGATGGCCGGCGACGATCCGACTCGTTACCGTGCGGCGGAAGAAGGAAGCGAATGGGAACAAAAAGATCCGCTGATCCGCTTCCGCAAGTTCCTTGAGGCAAAAGGCATTTGGAAACAAGAAGACGAAGATGCGGTGATTGAAGAAGCCAAACAGGCGGTGGCCGATGCCATCAAGCAGGCGGACGAATCCCCGAAAATGAAAGTGACAGATCTGATTGACAGCGTGTTTGAAACCCCGCCGAAACATATGGAAGAGCAGAAAGCCGATTTCTCGGGCAAGGAGGGGAAATAATCGATGGCGCAGATGACCATGATTCAAGCGATTACCGACGCGATGCGGGTTGAATTGAAACGGAATCCGAACGTGCTTGTCTTTGGAGAAGACGTAGGAAAAAACGGCGGAGTGTTTCGTGCCACCGACGGCTTGCAAAAGGAATTCGGAGAACAACGGGTGTTTGATACGCCTCTTGCCGAGTCTGGAATTGGCGGCCTGGCTGTCGGACTGGGGCTGCAAGGATTCCGTCCGGTGGCGGAAATCCAGTTTTTCGGCTTCGTATTCGAAGTGTTTGACGAGATTGCGGTGCAAGCGGCCCGGATGCGCTATCGCTCCGGCGGCCGTTACTCCAGTCCGTTGGTGTTTCGCTCCCCCTTTGGCGGCGGCGTGAAAACGCCGGAACTGCACTCAGACAGTCTGGAAGGGCTGATGATGCAAACTCCGGGGGTCAAAGTCGTGATCCCGTCCAATCCCTATGACGCAAAAGGTTTGTTGATCTCCGCGATCCGCGACAATGATCCGGTCATTTTCCTCGAACACATGAAGCTTTACCGTTCCTTTCGCGGCGAAGTTCCGGAAGGCGAATACACGGTTCCGTTGGGGAAAGCCAATGTGGTGCAAGAAGGCAAAGATGTAACGATCATTACCTATGGGGCGATGGTGCACACCTCGCTGAGAGCGGCGCAGGAAATTGAAAAAGTCCGCGGGGCTAAAGCGGAAGTGATCGATTTGCGGACGATTTGGCCGATTGACACCGACACCATCCTAGAGTCGATCAAGAGGACGAAACGGGCCATCATCGTTCAGGAAGCTCCCCGCAACGGCGGTGCCGCGTCCGAAGTCATGGCACAGATCATGGAAAAAGGCGTCTTTTACCTGGAAGCTCCCGTCCTGCGCGTGACGTCGCCGGAAACGCCGTACCCGTTTGGCCAAATCGAGGATGAATGGTTGCCCGACCCGGCTCGTGTGGTCAAGGCACTCAATCAAGTGCTGGATTTCTAATCCAGGAGGGAGGGTTATATATGGCAGTGTTCGAATTCAAACTTCCGGACATCGGAGAAGGAATTCATGAAGGCGAAATTGTAAAATGGCACATTAAGCCGGGAGACCCGGTGGAAGAGGATCAAGCGATTCTGGAAGTGCAAAACGATAAAGCAGTAGTGGAAATCCCAAGTCCAGTCAAAGGGAAAGTGTTGGAAATCAAAGTGGCGGAAGGAACGGTAGCGACTGTCGGAACCTCACTGGTGAGTTTCGAAGTGGAAGGCGCGGTTCCCGATCAGCCTGCACATGGCGGGGAAGCTGCGCCTGCACCTGCTGCAGCCGGGCAACAAACAGCGGCACCAGCGGCACCAGCGGCTGCTGAACAACTGCCGCCGGTCAACCGGGATGTGATTGCCATGCCAAGCGTTCGCAAATATGCACGAGAACAAGGAATCGATATCAATCGGGTGCAAGGCAGCGGTCCGAACGGCCGCGTACGCCGGGAAGAAATTGATCGGGCGAAGACCGGCGCTGCCGCACCGGCAGAAGTGCCCGCCGCTCATGCGGAGATTGCGCAAGCTGCCATGGCGCAAGCGGATAAAGGACCGGTGACCGGCATCATGGAAGAACGTATTCCCTTGCGCGGCATCCGGAAGGTAATTGCCAATGCGATGGCGAAGTCCAAATATACGGCTCCTCATGTGACGATCATGGACGAAGTGAATGTTTCCAAATTGGTGGCCTTGCGTTCCGATTTGAAACCGGCAGCGGAGAAAAAAGGAACGAAGCTGACCTATTTGCCGTTTGTGGTGAAAGCGGCGGTCAGCGGGGTGCGGAAATTCCCGTCTTTGAACGCCTCGATTGACGATGAGAAAAGCGAGATTGTGTATAAATACAATTGCCATATCGGCATTGCAACCGATACGGATAACGGCCTGATTGTGCCGGTGGTGTTCGATGCCGACCGCAAGAGCATGTGGATGATTGCAGACGAGATTCGCGATTTGGCATCCCGCGGCCGGGAAGGAAAACTGACGCCGAACGAGATGAAGGGATCCACCTTCTCGATCACCAATATCGGATCGGCCGGCGGCATGTTCTTTACACCGGTAATCAACTATCCGGAAGTTGCCATCTTGGGGACTGGCCGGATAACGGACAAACCGGTTGTCATCAACGGCGAAATTCAGATCGCACCGATCATGGCATTGTCGTTAAGCTTTGACCACCGCTTGATCGACGGAGCTACGGCACAACATTTCATGAATCATATTAAGGAATTGCTGGAAGATCCGCAGATGATGCTGATGGAGGTCTAATCAATGGTAGTAGGCGAATTTACAACGGAAGTCGATGTACTTGTAATCGGATCCGGGCCGGGCGGTTATGTGGCAGCGATTCGGGCGGCCCAACTGGGCAAGAAAGTGACAATTGTAGACAAGGCAGAGATTGGCGGCGTTTGTTTGAACCGGGGCTGTATTCCCAGCAAAGCGCTGATCTCGGCGGCGCACCGCTATCAAGAGATGAACCATTCGCAAGACATGGGGATTACCGCGGAAGGCGCGAAAGTCGATTTTCAAAAAGTGCAAGCCTGGAAACAAGGAGTTGTCAACAAACTGACCGGCGGTGTCGGGACGCTGTTGAAGGGAAACGGTGTGGAGATCCTTCAGGGGGAAGCGCTGTTCGTCAGCCCCAATGAAGTACGCGTATACCAAGGCAACGAGTTCAACCGCTACAAGTTCAATCACGGCATTATCGCCACCGGATCCCGCCCGATTGAACTGAAAGCATTTCCTTTCGGCGGACGCATCCTGTCGTCAACGGAAGCGTTGGCGCTTGAAGAAATTCCGCAAAGTATGGTAGTCATCGGCGGCGGCTATATCGGAATTGAGTTGGGACAAACCTTTGCCAAGTTCGGAACGAAAGTGACGGTACTCGAAGGGGCCGATCAGATTCTCCCGTTATTTGAAAACGAAATCGTCCGTTGGGTCCAGCGGAAATTGAAAAAAGACGGTGTGGAAGTTGTTACCAAAGCGAAAGCCTTGTCGGCGGAACAAACCGACTCCAACGTCACCGTCAAATATGAAGTCGGCGGGGAAGAGAAGGAAATCACGACCGACTACCTGCTGGTCACCGTTGGCCGCGTGCCGAACACCGACGAACTGGGTCTTGAGGAAGTCGGGATCAAGAAAACTGACCGGGGCTTGATCGAAGTCGACAATCAGTCCCGCACCAATCAGGGGAACGTCTTTGCCATCGGCGATGTGGCGGCCGGACCCGCGTTGGCTCATAAAGCTTCCTATGAAGGAAAGGTCGTGGCGGAAGTCATCGCCGGACATGCCGGTGCAGTGGACTACAAAGCGATCCCGTCGGTCGTTTTCTCCGATCCGGAAATCGGCAGTGTGGGGCTCAGCGAAACGGAAGCCAAGCAGCAGGGCTATACGGTGACAACGGGCAAGTTCAATTACGCGGCGAACGGACGGGCGCTGTCCATCAACGCAACCGAAGGATTCGTCAAAGTGGTGGCGAACAAGGAAAACGGTCTCGTTTTAGGTGCGCAAATTGTCGGGCCGGGCGCCTCCGATCTGATTGCCGAACTGGGATTGGCGATTGAAATGGGGGCAACTCTGGAAGACATTGCCCTGACGATCCACGCCCACCCGACCCTTGGCGAAATGGTCATGGAAGCCGCCGAGAACGCGTTGGGACAAGGGGTTCATACGTTGATGAAGTGATGAATCGAAATCGGTTCCAACGGGCAGTTTAAATGTGAACCGACTTTGGATGCATGGAAGGAGACGGGACATGACAGATCAGGAGCAGTACGGGCACGCGGGGTACAATTCGGAAGCGCTGCGCCGGGCAGCAGGTGTCATCGGACAGGAAACTTCCAAGAATGTCAATCGGATGACCAAAGACGAGGATAATCCGGAGGGCGCCTTGATGACCACTTATGTGCAGGTAATGGACTCCTATCGGGAAGGGACAATTGACGCGCATATCGAAGATTCTTTAAACGATGCGGGAGATATTTCGCGAACCGGATACGAACAGTAGGATATGAACAGTACATGAAGCGAATTTCTGAATCAGCCGCCTGCAAAGCGGCTCTTTTTTATGGACGATTTTCTTCATTGAATTTTCAGGTTAACCCTGTATGATGTGTAATAACCAAGGACAAGTGGGAGGTTTTCAATTATGAATAAAAAATTGCTCGTTACCTGGGGAGTACGGCTTGGAAGTGTTGCACTCGTCACGGCAGTCGCCGGAACCTTGGCAGCAAGCGCTTCGCAAGACTCAAAAACTGGGGATTCAAAGATGCAGGATCAGGCAGCTGCCGAAGTTCCGAATGGCTCTGTCAACAATCCCGAAGGCAAGTACGAGCCGAAGAGCAAATACGAGCACGAGGATGAAGACGACTTCGAGGAGCATGAATACAGGGAGGACGAACACGAGAAATATGAACGCGGATTCAATCCATTCATTTCCGGCGTCCAGAGGAAGATCCCGCAAATTCAGCCTGATACGAGGAGCAAAGCGTCATGATGACCTTTCGTCATCGGTTTCGAGCCATGAATACCGAGATGGAAATCATTTTGGAATCTGACCGTGAGCAGGACTTTTCAGAAACTTTCGAGAATGTGCAGCTGCTGTTTGCACAAGTGGAGCAAACAGCAAGCCGTTTTTTGCCGAATAGCGAATTGGTCGAGTTCAATCGGTTGGAGGGGGATATCCCTGTTTCGCCAATGTTGTTCCAATTGCTGACGGCTGCCCGTCAGGCATTTGATGAGACGGGGGGGATTTTCAATCCTGCCCTTCTGTCGGAGCTTGAGGATGCCGGTTATGATGTCAGCATGGAGCGATGGTCGGATGAAAGAAAACTTCCCGATTCCCGAAATTCCCGATTCCCTCTGCCTGCAGCGGAAAAGGCATTTTCCAAGGAATTCGCTGACGTTCCGTATGAAGTTGTGGATACGGCCAAGCATATCATTCGTAAACGACAGGGTGTGCGCATCGATCTGGGAGGCATTGCCAAGGGATGGACTGCGGATCGTGCAGCGGAGTTGCTGTTCCCGTTGGGGGCGGGCCTTATGAATGCGGGGGGCGACATTCGTGTATTTGGCAATCGGGAAAAACCTTGGATCGTCGGTGTGGAAGACCCGCATGCACCAGACCGGGATCTTGGCGTACTGCAGGTGCAAACAGGGGCGGTTGCGACTTCTTCAACGTGGAAGCGGAGATGGCAGAACGGGGGCAGGTGGCAGCATCATTTGCTGGATCCAACCACTGGAAGACCCAGTGAGACGGAACTGGTGTCCGTGACCGTAACCGCTCCCACGGCGGTACAGGCCGATGTTTGGGCAAAGACCGTGCTGCTGCTGGGATCTGACAAGGGGGCAAGCTGGATACGCGAGCGAAACCAATACGCACTGTTGGTAGATTTGAATCAACAGGTGAGGAGTGTATAGGATGGACATTTTGAATGTATGGATATTGACTCGTGCGACGGGTATGGCCTCTTATCTATTGGTGACAATTTCCGTCCTTTCCGGGTTGTATGCCTCGATCCGCCGCCAGCGGCTGCAAACGCCGGGATGGTGGTCGTTTCTGCATCAGCCGCTTGCCTATTGGTCATTCTTCCTGGCACTTTTTCACGGGCTGATTTTGCTGTATGATCGCTATATCACATTTAATTGGCAGGATCTGCTCATTCCGTTTGCTTCCGATTACCAGACGGTTCCTGTTGGAATCGGAGTGCTGTCCCTGTATGGGTTGCTGTTGACGATCATTTTCTCGGAGATTCGTTCCCGGATTGGCAACCCGTTGTGGAAAGTGATGCATGCATGGTCCCCTGTGCTCTATGGGTTGACGACTATCCATGGCCTTGTGCTGGGAACGGACCGGAATATCGGGATCGTCATCGGTTTGTACCTGATTCCTCTCTTCGTGGTGGCGATACTCTTGATCATTCGTTTTGTCATTCCCAAAAGATCAGGTCCGAGAGCAATTGGGAACGCTAAAGAGGTGAGGGATAATGCGCCTGTTGGTAGTTGAGGATGATGACCGTCTTGCCGCTGCTTTGGTACGCGGACTGCAGGAAGAAGGATATCTGGTCGATCGGGCCGCCGACGGAGAGGAAGCGATCCTCTTCGCGGCTGAACACGAGTACGAAGTGATGATCTTGGATCGGAAATTGCCTCGCCTTTCGGGGGATCAGGTGTTGAGCCGTTTGCGCAAACAGGAAAACCCGGTGCCGATTCTGATGCTGACCGCTCTGGATGCAGTAGAAGATCGAGTGCAAGGGTTGAACAGCGGGGCGGATGATTATTTGGGAAAACCGTTCGCGTTTGAAGAACTGTTGGCGCGGATTCAGGTCTTGCAACGGCGGCGAAACCCCGTTCAACAGCCGCACAAGCTTGAAATGTCAGGGCTTGTGTTTAACTTGTCAAGCCATGAAGTCGCCTGGCAGGGTGTACCCATCGAATTGACGCCCAGGGAATATCGCATGCTGGAAGTATTCATGCGGCGACCGGAGCAGTTGATCTCCCGTGAACGTTTGGCGGAACATGTATGGGACGAGCCTTGGGAGGTGCAAGACAATACGATTGATGCTCATGTCAAAAATTTGCGCAAGAAAATCGAATCTTTCCTCGGATTTCGCGTTCTGCACACGATCAGAGGATTCGGATACAAGTTGGTGATTCCAAGTGAAGATCAATTGGATAAAAACGAGATGGAATGAGAACTTTCCCCTCCGCATGGCCGTTCGTACGGGCGTCTATTTGGCGGCCGTCCTATTGGTCATTCTGCTCGCATTCTATTTCAGCGTCGCCTGGCTGCTCAACAAAAACGCGGATGCCAATTTGCTCGTCAACGCCCATGGAATCACGGCGCAGTGGATGCAAAAAGGGGGTATCGAGCCGTTTCCCTGGGACAATGGATTTTACCGGGTATTTGACGCCAACGGTCGTTATTTGCTTGAACACGGAATTCACAAAGAGAACCGGCATGAAAAAGAGGAACGTATGAAAGAAGAATGGATGACTGAGGAATGGCTGACAGGCGAAACCGATCGGCGAGAGCCGGTCTTCTCCTATCGGCTGGAAAAAAACGAGCAGCCAAAGACAGGATGGAAGGCCGGGTGGTATGAAATTCTCCCCTTTCAACGCGGCTATCGAGAAGTCTATGTACCCTTTACTCTGCAATCGAATGGGTACATGCTGGAATTGGCGAGGGAATCGGAAGAGACACAGGAATTGCTGGGGGGAATCTTGCTGCTGCTGGCAAGTATTGCCGGGGGCGGTCTGATTGTGATCAGCAGCGTCGTCGCCTTTTCAAGCAGGGAAGGATTTCGTCCCGTTCGAGAGATCGCCCAAACAGTCCGAACCATTGAAGAGCGCACTCTTTCCACCCGTCTGCAAATTCCGGTTCGCGACAAAACGTTAAGCGAACTGGTCGGCGGCTTAAACGGTATGTTGGATCGATTGGATCGGGCCTTTCAAGCGCAAAATCGATTTGTGCAGGACGCTTCCCATGAATTGCGGACTCCGTTGGCTGTTCTCCGCTCCGATATTGAGATCGCATTGCGGCGAACCAGAACGGAAGCGGAATACAAGACTACCTTGCAGCGTTGTCTGGAGGAGGTGGATCATATGACGCATATGAGCAATCAATTGCTGACTCTGGCCAAGTATGAACAATCTCCCAACTTGGAACGCAGACCAATCGTCTTGGCGGAAGTTGTTGAACGAGCCATTCAGCAATCGCAACGGACGATTCCCGCGGATACGGTGCACATTCAGAAAGATTTCAAGGAAACAGGCGAAATCATGGGGGAACCTGTTGCCTTGGAGATGGTGTTTGCGAACCTCATTCAAAATGCGATCCGTGCCGTCGGCCGTCATGGAACGATACGCGTGACCATTGCGAGGCAAGGAGCATGGGTCGTCACCGAAATTGCGGATAACGGACCGGGAATTCCGGAAGAAAAAATTCCGAATTTGTTTGAACGCTTTTATCGTCTGGACGAATCGCGCAATAGGCAGAGCGGAGGAACCGGTTTGGGATTGGCTATCGCGCATTCGATTGTTGAGGCGCACCGCGGTACCATTGAGGTGAAGAGTCGGGTCGGGGAAGGAACAGTATTTGCAGTACGCTTGCCGAGCCGTTGACAGAGTGACAGAAAAATGAATTTTAACGTAAAAAGGGCTGCATAAGTGAGAGTTACCCATTACGGATTCAATGTTTATTTCATATACTGGAACTTGTACAATGGCTATTGATGTGTCAAGGAGATCGGCTCAATCCCCACACTCAAAGAGTGAAGGGGGTGATCCCGGTGACAGTTTACGAAGCAATTGCGCTGATGATTTCGTTCGGATTTCTGATGATAGCCCTGCTGTCATTCATCAAAAAAAAATAGACCGCCGGTTGTTTCGCATTGACGCGGTCCGTTTCTGAGTCCCGAGCCGACCTTTTCGCTATTCCAATGGATCTTGTCTTATCGTGGCATAACAGGCAGCAAAAGACGCATTCGGCCGTTGTACGGGCCGCAGGTGTTGCCGCACCTGCGGTTTTTCCTTTAGTTGTTATTATAACATGGAACAAGCGACGGGAAACCCTATTGGACAGCAATACGGCTGAATTGGGCAAAATCTCAAATCAGTTTTATCGCATGGGTAAGAAAAGTGGCCTCCGAATTAGCCCTACGAACCGGTGCTTTGATACTGACGGATTCCCCACTTCCAGACGACAAAGGAAAGAACCGCCAACAACACCGCCACGAACGGGGAAGCGTAGGCGAGAAACGGATACGATCCCGCCTTGTCCCACTTGTCCAGCAGCAGCAGGCTCGGGTAGTAGTTCATAAAGGCAAAAGGCAGAATGAATGTGACGATCGCTTTCACACCCCGTCCAAACATATCCAGCGGATACTGTTGAACCAGATTGAAGCTGAACTGGGTGGCCGCGCTGACAATCGCCCGCGAACGGGAGGTCTTAAAGGCAATCGTCGACAGAATCAGGATCAACGTGACTTCCACCGCCGTCGAAGCGGGAACGATCAGGGCAAACCAGGCCCACTTCGTCCAGGTCCACTCCAGGTTCAGATTGTGGTAGGCAAGAGTCAACATTATCGAGGACAGCAGAAAATCACCGACTCCCAAATAATGCACTTCCCGGCCGAGAAACTGGATCAGCGGCGAAGCCGGCCGCGTCAAAAAACTGTCAAATGTGCCCTGCACGATATAGTCGTCGAGAAAGTTCACCTGCCGGAAGAAAATCGCCCGAAAACTGTGGCCCAACAGCCACAAGTTATACAAAAACACAATCTCCCAAAAGGTCCATCCGTTCAGGGTCTGGAACCGCTGCAGCAGCACCCAGGTGGTTCCGAGGGTTGCACCGTTTAATACGAACACTCCGAGAATTCCCATCAAAAAATCGGCCCGATACTGCAGCCGGGACAGAATGGACGCGCGTATCATCACGCCGTATACGCGAAGTGAATGCATTCGTTATCCCCCCTGCACCACAAGTTGTCGATGAATCCGGCTCCACACCAAACGCACCAGCGCGTATAAGACAAGGATCCAAATGGCCTGCTGCGCCACCATCTGCCACGCGGCCGGACCGCTGACCCGGTTGGTGTAAATG
>JAGVBM010000274.1 GCA_020059765.1 Bacillota bacterium | reverse complement strand
GTATGACTCCTGCATAGTGCGCACCGTTTCCTTGGCAATTTGCTGCATGGTGCCTTTCCAGCCGGCGTGGATGACCGCCACCGCCTTTTGCACCGGATCAAGCAGCAGGATCGGCACGCAATCGGCCGCAAACGTAGCCAACACAACTCCCTGCACATCGGTTACAAGCGCGTCCACACCCTTGATTGCATCCTCATAGGATCGCGCTCCCCTGCCCCGGTCATCTTTCTTGATCACCGCAACCCGGTTTCCGTGCACCTGCTCGCCGCAGGTCCACTGATCGAGAGAAACTCCCCATTCACGGGCAGTCATTTCCCGATTGGCGATCACATCCTCCCGGTTATCCCCTACATGCAAACCAAGATTCAGACCCGTCCATGGTGCGGTTGAAACGCCCCCGAGACGGGTGCTAAAAGCGGCCTTGGCCACACCCGATTGATTCAGCGCTTTCGGAACCAACAATTGTATGGATTGCACGAACATCCCTCTTTTCGATCCCTCCCTCAGAATGTAACACAGATTAGGAATTCTGACAAAAAGCCTTGTCCATGTTGCCAGCAAAAAATGCGCCCTGCAGCGCATTTTCCCCGCTTCTCTTAATATCCGCCCGAATTGCCGCCATTTCCGGAACTGCGCCCGTTGTAGGAGCCGCCGACCGGCGAGTCAATGTACGAAGCGGTCGGAGCAAGTTCCACCAATACCACATCCGTACCGATCTTGACAATCTGGTTCCAGGGAATTACATAATCCGGAGTCGCGCCGAATAATCCGAAAAAACGTCCGGAACCCGGAACCACAATCGCCCGTACAATGCCGTTTTCCAGGTCGATGTCCAGATCGGCAATCATGCCCAAACGCCTTCCGTCTCCGATATTGACCACATCTTTTGCCTGCAATTCCGATACTTTGATCATGACAACCCCTCGTTGTATGGAATTTATTCCTTAGTACCACTGTATGCAGGCGGGCACAAATAATCCGAAAAAAGAAAAAAGCCGCTTTCGCGACTCACGAACGAATATACTTTTGCATGTGATGAATGGCCGCTTTTTCCAAACGGGACACCTGGGCTTGCGAGATTCCGATTTCATCGGCCACTTCCATTTGCGTTTTGCCTTCAAAGAAACGCATGGACAAAATCCGTTTCTCACGATCGTTTAACTTCTGCAGCGCTTCCACAATGGCAATTTCCTCAATCCATTGGGAATCCAAATTGCGCTCATCGCTGATTTGATCCATGACGTAAATCGGATCTCCGCCGTCATGATAGATCGGTTCGAACAGGGACACAGGGTCTTGAATCGCGTCCAAAGCAAATACCACATCTTCTTTCGGGACTTCCATCGCCTGTGAAATTTCTTGAATCGAGGGTTCCCGCAAGTTTTTGTTTGTCAACTGGTCCCTGATCTGCAACGCTTTGTAAGCGATGTCACGCAAGCTCCGGCTGACGCGAATCGGATTGTTATCCCGCAGATACCGTCTGATTTCACCAATAATCATGGGAACCGCGTATGTAGAAAACTTGACGTTTTGGCTCAGATCAAAATTGTCAATCGCCTTCATCAATCCGATGCAGCCGACCTGAAACAGATCATCCACATATTCGCCCCGATTGTTAAACCTTTGAATCACGGACAACACCAGTCGGAGATTGCCATTTACAAGTTTCTCACGGGCGGACCAATCTCCTTGCTGCAGTACCTCAAACAACTTGCGCATCTCGGTATTCTTCAAGACAGGAAGCTCGGCCGTATTGACTCCACAGATTTCAACTTTGTTTCGCTTCATTTCTTACCCTCCCGTTAGGGTCCACCGTGGGATTCGTCAACAGTATTTCCCGGGAGGGAAGAATTATGCAAAATCAAATCATGCGGTTAAATTCCTTGCGCAGGCGCTTAATAATCCGTTTTTCAAGACGAGAGATATAGGATTGGGAAATCCCCAACAGGTCCGCAACATCCTTTTGCGTCATCTCGATACCGTCCTGCAGGCCAAAGCGCAGTTCCATGATGCGGCGCTCCCGATCCGATAATTTTTCAAGAGCTTTATACAGTAATTTGCGGTCCACCTGTTCTTCTATATTTCGATAGATGGTGTCATTCTCGGTCCCCAATACGTCGGACAATAACAATTCGTTGCCGTCCCAATCCACGTTCAGCGGTTCGTCAAAGGATACTTCGGAACGAATTTTGTTGTTGCGCCGCAGGAACATGAGAATTTCATTTTCAATGCACCTAGACGCATAGGTGGCCAATTTGATTTTCTTCTGCGGATCAAACGTGTTGACCGCTTTGATCAAACCGATTGTACCGATCGATACCAAGTCCTCGATGTTAATCCCCGTATTTTCAAATTTGCGGGCAATGTAGACGACCAGCCGCAAATTACGTTCAATCAAGACGGCTCGCACAGCTTCGTCGCCTGTCGGCAGCTTGCCAAGCAGAAATTCCTCTTCTTCCCGTGTCAACGGCGGCGGCAGTGCTTCACTGCCCCCGACATAATAAATTTCTTCCGGTTTCGTGCCAAGCACAAACAAAAGTTTCAGGTACAGCAGACGCAGTTGCAGTCGGACTTTTATCGGCATGATCATCCAGCGGTACTCTCCTTCCTACCCAATAGATCAGCATTAAGAGGCTTTGAGATACTTTCTTCCGACAGGCAAGCAGGTGGCAGGATCGCCTGATAGGTATTATCGGACGACAAAGGTTTTGGATTGAGTGCGATCAGGATTCTATCCACGGTAAGACGCGATTCGTTTTGTTCTAGCACCATTTCGGCGGGGCGAAATGCCAGCAGCATTCCCATTGAACCTCCCACGCCCCGGTAAGGCACAATCCGAAACCGTGACTGCCAACGTTCATCCAGCTCGAGCTCGGCTAGCTCAAGGGTCGGATCACGCTGGCCACGGTAGGGCTGATGCAGGACTTCCGGCAGAATAGCCGCCACTGCCTCCCATTCCACAACAGCTACCGGCAATCGGGTCAACGGGTCTGTCAATGCATTTCCCGTGTCCAGCAAACCTGCAAACCGGACAGATTGACCGTCTATCACAACGGATACGTTCCAAAGATTGGCATCTCTCAGTTTCCATCGTTCCATCCGATTCCAAGTCGTTCTGCCCAGTACGTACACCACCGGTACAGAAAGAGCAACCAGCGAAACCCCAATGTTTGGAATCCATGCCGGTTTGCCCGAGGTGAACACCATACCGCCCAGCAGCTGCGTGTCATAAAATAACGAATTGATCCCATAAGCGGCTCCGCCCAAGAGAAAAGAAGCCAAATAAAACAATCCCCAGAATCGCAGAAACTCGACAACATTCTGCGGTCCAAACACAATCAGCACCATCAAACAAGAGAATAGAAGTTTCGCAAACAAGCTGACGATTGTTGTCGCGGCAACCGGAAAAATCAGCAGCAAAGAATAGCTAGCCCCAATCGCTGCTCCTGTCAAAAGCCTCCAGCGTTTCGTTTTTTTCTTGGCCATCCACCCCGTAACAAGCAAAATGACGAAATCCATTGCAAAATTAATCAGCCACACCACGTCAGCATAAACGGTTTTCATGCGGTTCACTCCCGCATCATTCGATGTACCTAGTATAGTACATGTCTATTACAAAGTTTGTCAGAACTTGACGATAGAATAGGGAAAACTTTCGACTTGAATCGTCGGTGACAATGAAAAAGACGAGCATCTCACTCGATGCTCGCCCTCATTGTCGAATTGAATTACGGGATTCATCCTCTGTCACACTATCGGTTGTTGCGGCGCAAGAACGCTGGCACCTCCAGATTTTCAGAGGAAGATCCTGCGTTTTTAAACGGTCTGACGTCCAGTTTGTTTAATGGCTTGGCTCCTGACGGCTTGTCCTGATGTTCGAAGCCGGTCGCGATCACCGTCACAATCACTTCGTCTTTCAGATTCTCGTTAATGACGGCACCAAAGATCATGTTGACTTCCGGGTCGGCTGCCGAGGATACAATATCGGCCGCTTCGTTAACCTCAAACAAGGAGATATTCGAACCGCCGGCGATATGCATCAATACACCCCGGGCGCCGTCGATGGAAGTTTCCAGCAGCGGCGAACAGATCGCTTTTTTGGCGGCTTCCGTCGCCCGGTTTTCACCGGCGGCAATGCCGATTCCCATCAGGGCGGAACCGCGCTCCGTCATGATTGTTTTGACGTCGGCAAAGTCGACATTGATCAATCCCGGAACTGCGATCAAATCGGAAATGCCGGATACGCCCTGCAGCAAGACATTGTCCGCTTCCCTGAACGCTTCAATCATCGGTGTGTTTTTGTCAACAATTTCAAGCAATCGGTCGTTGGGAATCACAATCAGCGTATCGACTTTCTCTTTCAGGTTCGCAATGCCCTGTTCCGCTTGCGCCATACGGCGGCGGCCTTCAAACGTGAACGGTTTGGTTACCACACCAACCGTAAGCGCGCCCAATTCCTTTGCAATTTCCGCAATGACCGGCGCAGCGCCCGTACCTGTGCCGCCGCCCATTCCGGCCGTTACAAACACCATATCGGCGCCCCGCAATGCATTGGTGATCTGCTCGCGAGTTTCTTCAGCCGCTTTTTTCCCGATATCCGGATTTGCCCCTGCTCCGAGACCGCGAGTCAGTTTTTCCCCGATCTGCAAACGCTGATGCGCTTTTGACAGCTGAAGCGCTTGCGCATCCGTATTTACCGTTATAAATTCCACGCCTTTAATCCCGGCTTCAATCATTCGATTCACGGCATTGCATCCTCCGCCGCCGCAACCGATTACTTTGATCTGGGCAAGGGCGTCTATCTCAAGATCAAATTCCAACATACGGGTTCCTCCTCAAATGTCATGACCATATCATACAAATTCACTGAACCAACCCTTCACCCGTTCCATAAAGCTGCCTGATTTCCGTTGGACAGGTGCGACAGACACGCTGTTTTTGCGAGCATAGTGACGATTCGCATACTGGATGATGCCGACTCCGTTCACGAACGATGAGTCGCGAACCCCCAGGTGATCCGGGACTGCCAATCGAACGGGAGAATCCAACTCGAACTCGGCCAATTTTTCAATTCCCGGCAGACAAGCGGTCCCCCCGGCCAATACGTATCCGCTTGGTATTTCCTTGACGAATCCCAAATGTTCCACTTCTTGTTTAATCATCAAGAAGATCTCTTGCAATCGGGGTTCGATGATGTTCGCCAACTCGGCTTGCGTGAATTCCTTTTCCACATTGCTGCCAATCCGCGGCACTTTGAAAGTGATTTCGTTGGAAGCGGCACTTACCATGGCGTGTCCGTAACGCAATTTGACCGCTTCCGCCACTTCCGTTTGCGTACGCAGTCCGATTGCAATGTCGTTCGTGACATGATCGCCGCCGATCGACAGGACCGATAATGCGGCCAAAGCGCCGTTTTCAAATACGGACACGGAGGTCTGCCCCGCTCCAATATCGACCAACACAACCCCTAATTTTTTTTCGTCTGAAGACAGGGCAATTGCACCGGCCGCCAACGGCATCAGTACAAGTCCGGCATTTTGAATGCCTGCCCGTTCCACACATCGCAACAAATTGGAGACGATGGTACGTGAACCGGTCACAATCGACCCTTCCACTTCCAGCCGAACACCGATCATACCTCGCGGGTCATGAATTTCATCGAGGCCGTCAACAATGAATTGTTTGGGGACGATGCCAATAATTTCCCGCTCGGGCGGAACCGCAATCACTTTGGCCGCCTGCAGGACACGTTCGATGTCTTCATTCCCGATTTCCCGATCGGGAGATGAAACTGCAACTACACCATGACTTGGCTGAAGAGTAATATGATTCCCGCTAATTCCCACATAAGCTGACGTTATCTGAAGGCCGACCATGCGTTCGGCATGCTCGATCGCCTCCCGAATGGAATGAACCGTCTTATCTATGTCAACTATAGATCCTTTACGTATCCCTTCACCATCAGCTGACCCAACTCCGACAATGCTGAGTGTGGATCCGTTGTATTCCCCTATGATCGCTCGTATCTTGGATGTTCCAATATCCAGGCTGACGATGATATCGCCTTTATTCAAGCGACGGCACCTCCCTATATGCACAGCAAAACCTTTACTAATATGATTCAACGCGATATGTCGAATCCCTTTTTTTCTGGGAAACTTTCTTTCAAATCGTTGTAATTTTATGGTTGAAGATGAGAATTATCGGGGGACTGTTTCCCTTTTTGCATCAACAAACGGCGGATTGTGGCAATGTTTTGAAACAATCTGACGCCAAATGCAAATACAGCCGCCAAATAAAGGTCGACCCCCAATTCCGCTCCAATGTAAGCCAGCAATGCGGCGAGCAGTGTATTGAAAAAGAAACCGCTCATAAATACACTGCTGTCAAAATGCCGCTCCAGGCTGGCCCGGATTCCGCCAAACACCGTATCCAGCGCGGCAAGAATGGCAATCGACATATAACTGCTGTACTGAACCGGTATGTTCACGTTGAACGTCAATCCCATGGCTATCCCTAGGGCAAGTCCGATAACGGGAATCCAAATCATGGTTTCGTTTCTCCTTCCATGTCCTCAGTCGCGAATTGAAAATGCAGCTTGCCGGAATAAGGCTGCAAGGATAGCTTCGTATCGCCTTTTACTTCGGTGACGTCCATCTCCAATCCTTTTAAAATAAAATAGTCATTTCCGATATAGGTTGAAATCGTCCCTTTCATCCGATCGATGTCACCGATGGCTTCAATGACAAAAGGCATTCTGACGGGAGACAAATTCACCTGCATCACACCGGGATACACGACTCCATCTTGTGATGTGACTCCCACTTCGCGGATTCCGGTGGTCGTCACGATTCGCTGGCCGTTGAACGCCAATGCCTGAGCCCCGTTGGAATGCAGTATATTAATCAAGTATTGCAGTTCCCAATCCCATAGATGGTATTGTTCAGGGTGGGAATAGGCGCGATCAGGCACTACGGCTGAAAAAGAGGAATTTTCCTTGATTCGGATCCGAATTCCGTCACCTTTGAGCGGTGTCAGACCCCCTTCAATTTTGGCCTTGTCCAAATCGTCTTTCATTTTTTCCAACACATTTTCCTGATTTGCATTCGGGTTTTGATAACTGTCGATTTTCTGCTGCATGTCGTTGATGCTCTCCAAAAGTTGCTGGCGATGCTTCGCTTCATAGGCAAAGGAACTGTTGATCGTAATAATGTCGGCCCGGAAGTTGTAGTTTTGGTTTTTTCCCGAGGTGATTTGAATCGTCAGCATGGCCCCCAGCAGCAGGCTTACCGCAAACAAGCTCCATTTAAATTTGTTGATCTGTTGATTTCCCATTCTATCACTCAACCTTCGAGGACAATTTGGCGGGATCCCCTGAAAATCCTTTCATTTTGATCAGCGGAACTTCTTTCGGTCCCTGAATTTGCAGCATCCGATCCTGGCTTTTCAACACTTCGATGATCCCGTACTTCATGGTCAGTCCCGTAATTAATGTTGCCGGATGGCCGATCGCTTCAATCTTGTAAGGCGGTGTCATCAGCCGGTCATTGACGCGCACTGTCGGTCCCACGCACAAAATGCCGGTTGCCGACGAGATACGCTCCCCGTTCACGCTGACCGCTTCAGCACCCGACAAAAACAACTCATTGACAATTTGCAGTACATCCGTATCGTGCGTGATTGGATTCGATGCTTTCGAATCTTTCTTGCTGTCATCGATCGTCAGTACGATCCCCGGCCCTTTGATCGGTGAAGTTCCGGCCAGAATCCGGGCTTCCGACAGCTGTTTGCTGATGTCGCTCGTATCATATTTGGCCGCTTGTTGTTCCAGACCGACCATTTTTTTGTTCAGTTCGTTTAATTGATTCTCCAACTGTTTGTTGCTTCTCTGGATTTCTGCAAGTTTGACGTTGGCCTGCTGCACGTCCTTGTTCGTTGCGTTCCAGCCGGAGTCGTTGTTGATCCGCTGCGTGTTTTTGTACTGGACGGCCATCATGATTCCAAGCGTTACCGAAATCACCGTCAAACTCATGATTAATCGGGTATTGGCATGCGGCAATTCAATCACTCCTTTTTGGCAGGTTTGTCGGGACCCGGAGCCGGGGTATACCATGCTTCGTCTGGTCCGTAAATATATATGATTCCGGAACGTTTGCTTGCCAGTTGCTGTTTCCAAAATTTCTCGTACACGTTCAAAGCCGTATGGATCGTACCCGGCGGGAAACGGATTTCCAAGTTGTTTTCCATCGTATGGGCCGACCACACTTCTCCTTTTAAAATATTAAAATCGGATATCTGCTCCAACAGGGAACGATCCACCTGCACGATCTGTTGGCAAAATTTCTGCACGTCGGAGTCGGGAATTCGTTTTCCTATCTCAACTTGCAGGTTCTTTTCATTGGACAACAACAAGGGGTGGCTTGTCCCGTTCAGGCTTTTCACCTGATCAAAGACGGTTCCGTCGCTCAGCAACCGGTAATAGGTCCCGCCCTTTTGGATCAATATCGCAGCAACCGGCTTTTCGGCAACCGCAATCACCACTTTTCCGGGAAAACGGACTTCCGTATCGGTTTTGGCGATCAGCAGAAATTGATCTTTTAACCTTTGGTTCACATCCTCCGGATTCACGTCCCAAATGTTCATTCCAATTGAAAGGCCGCTTGCGTTTCGAACGTCGTCCGCAGCAATCTGGCTGTTTCCCGCCACTTCTATCGATTGTATCTTGGACAAAGGGGAAACAAGGAACAACGCGGCAAGAACGACGATAAAGAACAGAATCAGCAGGAAAATCGCTTTACGATTGGGTTTGCGTTTGGCTTGAACAGGCTTCTGTACGTTTGCTAGTATCATGTGATGCCTCCATAATAAATCCTTTACAGCAAACAGAGCGGCATACTCCTGCATATGCCGCTGCTGATCAAGTCATCAGTCCTGAGTACGGGTCATGCGGGCCCCAAGGGATCCCAAAACACCCTCCAGCCGTTCGTACCCACGATCAATATGGTGAATATTCTCGACAAATGTCGTTCCGTTTGCTGCCAAACCGGCGATCACAAGTGCCGCTCCGGCTCGCAGATCGGTCGCTTCCACATTCGCTGCCGTCAATTCCCGAATCCCCTCAATAAATGCAGTCCGCAGATCGACCTTGATCCGAGCCCCCATTCTCCGCAGCTCGCTAACATGCTTGAACCGTTCTTCAAATACGGTTTCCGAAATAATGGACGTACCGGACGCAACGGTCAACAATGACATGAAGGGAGCTTGCAGGTCGGTTGGGAACCCCGGGTAATACGAAGTTTGAATCCGGTCCACCGCTTGCAAGGGACGGGCTGATTTTATTGTCATTATATCATGACCCGATTCGATTTCAACACCGGTCTCCCGCAGCTTGGTGATTACGGCATCCAGATGATGCGGAACCACATTTTCCACGCGGACGTGTCCGTGTGTGATCGCCGCTGCCAAAAGCAGCGTCCCGGCCACAATGCGGTCGGGGATAATCGTATGCTGAACGGGATGCAGTTCTGGAACCCCTTCCACAAAAATTGTGGCTTCACCCGCACCGGTGATTTTGGCTCCCATGCGGTTCAGGTAGTTGGCCAGATCCACAATTTCCGGTTCTCTTGCCGAATTCCCGATGATTGTGGTTCCTTCCGCCAAGGATGCGGCCATTAGAATATTCTCCGTAGCGCCCACGCTTGGAATATCCAAAAAGATGGAGGCGCCTTTCAGCCGATTCGACCGACAGTACATGTACCCGTGACTCTCTTCAATTTCTGCGCCCAATGCTTTCAAACCCTTGATATGCAGATCAATCGGTCGCGAACCAATCGTGCATCCTCCCGGTTTGGACACCCGAACCGAACCAAAACGGGCCAGCAGCGGTCCCATCAAAAAAATGGAAGACCTCATCTGT
>JAGVBM010000016.1 GCA_020059765.1 Bacillota bacterium | reverse complement strand
CGGAAATACTTCAATGCACTCTGCAGGTCGTGACGATCGAGGTGCCGGACGGCACGTTCGAAGAAAAAAGCGGCATCCAAACGAAACGGAATGACATTGCTTTCCCGATGGCGTCGCTTCGTCTGCTGCTGATGATCCAATCGAATCACCTCCTGCGTAGGGTAAAAGGCATACGATGCTCACCTTTGCCCCCAGTATACCACAAACGAATGCAAGAACGAAAAAAGCATTCGACAATCCCCCGACTGGATGATTTCACTTCCATTACTTGCTTTTGTTGGGTTGGTCCTTCACCCCGTGGCGGGCCTCCAATTCTGCAAGGACCGCCGAAAAGGGAATGTCTCGCTGCTTTAACAGCACCAGCAAGTGATAAATCAGATCCCCCGCTTCACTGGTCAGTTCGGAAAGATCTTCGTTCTTTCCGGCGATAATCACCTCGGTTGCTTCTTCCCCAACCTTTTTCAGGATCTTGTCGAGTCCTTTTTCGAACAAGTACGTGGTATACGCTCCTTCCGGCCGCTCCGCAAAACGTTTGTCGATCGTGTCGATCAGTTCATCGAGTATCCCGTAGCGGTTTGCACGGTCACCGTCGATCTCGTCTGTCCCCGCAGATTCCCCGATCGATATCGAATCGGGTTGCCTGCCGCCGGGAGCTTCCGTCACCCGTTCGTAGAAACAGGAATACGCCCCCGTGTGGCAAGCGTTTCCTGTCTGTTCCACTTCCACCAGCAGTGTATCTCCGTCACAATCGTAGGAAACCGACTTTACAGCCTGCACGTGTCCGGACGTTGCTCCTTTGTTCCAGAGTTCCCGGCGAGAACGGCTCCAGAACCAGGTTTGTCCCGTTTCCATTGTTTTTTCGATCGATTCCCGATTCATATAGGCCAGCATCAATACGGTATGACTGGCCGCATCTTGGATCACGGCGGGAATCAGTCCGCGTTCGTCAAACTTCAGCCGTTCCACCCAGTCTGTCAGTTGATTCATCGGATTGACACGCCCTTTTTCTTCAAATACGCTTTTACTTCGCCAACGGAAGTTTCTTTAAAGTGAAAAATGGAAGCGGCCAATGCGGCGTCCGCTTTCCCATCGGTAAACACGTCGTAAAAATGCTCCTTGCTGCCGGCGCCGCCCGATGCAATCACCGGAATGGAGACCGCTTCCGACACCAATCGGGTGAGGGTCAAGTCGTAACCGTCTTTTTTGCCGTCCTGGTCGAAGGATGTCAGCAGAATTTCACCGGCTCCCAGGGATTCAGCTTTTTTCGCCCAGTCGATCACGCTCATTCCCGTCGAGGTGCGCCCGCCGTGAATCAGCACTTCCCAGTCGCCTTTGTTGCGGTCATACTTGCCGTCGATGGCCACCACCATGCATTGCTGTCCGAATCGCTTGGCCCCTTCCGCAATCAGTTTCGGATTTTTAACCGCCGCCGTATTGACGGATACCTTGTCCGCTCCCGCTTTCAGAATCTCCCGAATGTCGTCCACCGATGTGATGCCGCCCCCCACCGTAAAGGGAATAAACACCTGCTCCGTCGTCCGGCGGACAATGTCCATCATCGTCGAGCGGCCTTCCACCGAGGCCGTGATGTCCAAGAGGACGAGTTCGTCCGCACCCGCTGCTTCGTAATAAGCAGACAGTTCTACCGGGTCGCCGGCGTCCCGTTCATTGGTCAGAAAGGAGACGTTTTTGACGACCCGGCCGTTTTTTACGTCAAAACAAGGAATAATTCGTTTCGTCAGCACGATGCGCCGCCTCCTTCCGTGGCTTTCGATGTTGGATCTTCGATTCCGTCGACCGATTGCGGTTCGATCGCTTGCTTTACCCGATTCAGCGCCTCCCGCAGATCAATGTTTCCCGCATAGAGCGCTTTGCCGACGATGGCACCGGCAATACCCGCTTGCCGAAAGCGGGCCAACTCCAACAAATCGTCCGTTTCTTTGACCCCGCCCGACACAATCACCATAAGTCCGGTTTGCTCCGCCAGTTCGATACTTGCTGCCAGATTTGGACCCGTCAGCGTGCCGTCCCTGGCAATGTCGGTAAAAATCACCCGGGTGGCGCCCCAATCCTGCAGCTGCCGTCCCAACTCGATCGCCGATACGCTGGACGTTTCCAGCCACCCGTTGACGGCTACCCAGCCGTTTTTTGCGTCAATCCCGATGGCGATCCTTTCCCCGTATTCCGCCAATGCGTGTTGGACAAATTCAGGCGTTTCAATCGCCGCCGTTCCCAAGATGCAGCGGGATACGCCGAGCGAAAACAATGCCTCCAACGTTTCGCCGGAACGGATGCCGCCGCCCACTTGTACGGGAACCGCTACCCGCTTGACGATCTCTTCAATGACGGGCCGATTTTTCGGAGAGCCTTCCTTGGCCCCGTCCAAGTCGACCACGTGAATATACGAGGCTCCTTGCCCCGCCCACTGCAGAGCCGCTTCCGCCGGGTTGTCGGCATAGGTTGTCTTGTCGTTGTAATCTCCCCGTACCAGGCGTACCGCCTTGCCGTCCAGAATGTCGATGGCGGGATAGAGGACAAACTCGTTTCGCAGCGTCATACTGTTGCAACCCCTTCCCTGCACATCTTGCCGAAATTGGACAGAATCCGCAGCCCGGTACTCGCGCTTTTTTCCGGGTGGAACTGGGCGCCGTGCACATTCTTGTAACTGACGACAGCCGGAACTTCACCGTGATACTCGCTGCTGGCCAGAATTACATTGCGATCCGTCGGATCGACGAGATAACTGTGCACATAATACACAAATTCCTGTTTGCCTACCCCATCCAGCAGCGGGTGCTGCCGTTTGACCTGCAATTCGTTCCAGCCGACATGGGGAATTTTGAATTTCCCTTTGAAACGCTTGACGTGACCAGGGATCAGATTCAATCCGATATGATTTCCGTGCTCTTCCGAAGCGGAGAACAACAGCTGCATGCCAAGGCAAATGCCGAGCAGCGGAGTTCCATGTTTCGCGGCGTTTTTGACTGCTTCCAGCAGACCGGATTGTTTCAAATGAAACATCGCGTCGCCAAATGCGCCGACACCCGGCAGCAGAACGCCGTCAGCCGACTGAACGACCGCCGGATCGCTGGTGATCACCGCTTCCTCGCCTACTTTTTCAAATGCTTTTTGGACAGATCGCAAATTTCCCATTCCGTAATCGACAATTGCAATCATCGCTTCTGCCCTCCCTCTTATAATGTTCCTTTGGTGGATAAAACCCCGCGAATCTTCTCATCCCGCTGGGATGCTTCCCCCAGCGCTCCGGCAAATCCTTTGAAGATCGCCTCGATCATATGATGGGTGTTGCTGCCGTAATGCAAATTGACATGCAGCGTGACGCCGGCGTTGGCAGTGAACGCCTGAAAGAATTCCCGCACCAGTTCGGTCTGGAAGGTGCCGACTTGAGCCGTCGGAAACTCCGCGTTGAACACCAGGAAAGACCGTCCTGAAATATCGATCGTCACCTGCGCCAACGACTCGTCCATCGGGGTGAAACGGTTGCCGTAACGGCGAATCCCCGCTTTGTCGCCGATCGCTTGCTTGAACGCCTGTCCCAAACAAATCCCAATGTCTTCCACTGTATGATGGTCATCAATATCTGTGTCGCCTTGCGCCTCAAGCGTCAAATCAAAAGCGCCGTGTTTGGCGAATAAATCCAGCATATGACGCAAAAACGGAACCGGCAGCGAGAGTTCCTGTTTGCCTTCTCCGTCCAGATTCAATTGCAATCGGATCTGCGTCTCCCGCGTATCCCGTTTGATCGTTCCAATGCGTTGGGAAGCCATTTACCGATCCCCCTCTTTCTGCAGCCGGATGCGGACGGCATTCGCGTGTGCCTGCAGCCCTTCCGCCTCCGCCAGCGCAATAATCTTCTGACCGTGCGTCAACAGCGCCTGTTTGCTGTAGCGAATCAATGACGTTTTTTTCATGAAATCATCAACATTTAACGGCGAGGAAAAACGGGCTGTTCCTTCCGTCGGCAGCACGTGGTTGGAGCCGCAATAATAGTCGCCCACCGGCTCCGTCGAATACATGCCGACAAAAATCGCCCCCGCGTTGACAATCCGTCCGATCCAATCATCCGGCTCGGACACCAGCAGTTCGAGGTGTTCCGGAGCCACCCGGTTCGCCACCGCCATCGCTTCCTGCAAATCGCGGGTGAGGACAATGGCGCCCCGGTCGCGAATCGACACTTCGGTGATCTGCCGACGCGGCAGTACCGCCAATTGCCGTTCCAAAGCGGCGGCTGTCTGTTCCGCCAATCGGCGGGAAGGAGTGACGAGGATCGCCTGCGACAATTCTCCGTGTTCGGCTTGTGACAGCAAATCGGCTGCCACATACTCCGGATCAGCAGTATCGTCCGCAATCACAAGAATGTCAGACGGACCGGCAATGCTTTCAATCCCGACTTTGCCAAACACCGCCTGTTTGGCCAGGGCCACATAGATATTGCCGGGGCCGACAATTTTGTCGACCGGACGAATCGACTCCGTCCCATATGCCAGCGCGCCAATCGCCTGAGCGCCGCCCAGCCGGTACGCTTCGCTGATCCCCAATTCCTGCAAGGCCACCAAAATACCGGGGTGGACATTTCCTTCCTTGCCGGGAGGCGTTACTACGACAATTTCCGGAACGCCCGCAACCTGCGCGGGAATCACGTTCATCAACACAGTAGACGGATAGGCGGCCGTTCCGCCCGGCACATAGACACCCACCCGCTGCAGCGGTCGCACCAATTGTCCGAGTGTCGTGCCTTCCTCATCAGTCAGGAGATAGGACTGTCTGCGCTGCGCTTCATGGTAGCGCCGAATGTTGCGGATCGCATCGCGCAGCGCATCGACAAATGCCGGCGTTACCTGTTGATAGGCCGCTGCAAAAGCGGCAGCGGGAATTCGAAAATCCTCCAGCTCCGCCCCGTCAAACCGGCGGGTGAACGCACGCAGCGCTTCATCTCCATGGCGGCGTACCCGTTCCAGAATATCGAGCACGATCTCCCGTTCTTGTTCGTAAGGTTCGGCTTCTTCCCGCTTCAAAATGAAATTATCGGCTTCCACAATGCGAATCATTTCACTGCCTCCTGCCTGCTACAGATTCGTTTTGGCCAGCAGATCGTTTTGCGCTTGCACCAGCGGAGCCGACACTTCCCGCAAGCCTTCCACCAAGCTGTTGATCTGCTCGCTCTTTAACCGAAAACTCATCCGGTTGGCCACCACTCGAGTCGAGATCGGAACGATCACTTCGTGGATCACCAGTCCGTTTTCCTGCAAGGTCCGTCCTGTTTCCACCAGGTCAACGATTCGATCCGCCAGTCCGATCAACGGTGCCAGTTCCACCGAACCGTTCAAATAGACCACTTCCACCTGCTGTCCCCGGCTGCGGAAGTGTTCGGTCGCGATTCGCAGGTATTTGCTGGCTACCCGGCTGACCGAGCCCCCTTTCCCATCCGGCAGGCCGCAAACGCACATCCGGCAGACGCCGATTCCCAAATCCAGCAATTCGTAGAGATCCCGTTCCGCTTCCAGCAGGACATCTTTCCCGACGATTCCGAGATCCGCCACACCATATTCCACATAAGTCGGCACATCGACCGGTTTGGCAAGGATATAGCGGTACCGCCCGTCCGGGGATTCCAGAATCAGCTTCCTCGACTCCTCCAGATCTTCCGGCACCGGAATGCCTGCTTGCTGCAGCAGCCGCAATGTATCAAGCATAATCCGCCCTTTTGACAGGGCGATCGTCAATCGCTGATCGGTCATTCTTCGCTCCCTCCTTGTTGATTCCGAAGTTGATTCCGAAAGACTTGATACAGGTCTTCCAGAGAGATTCCTTCTCTATCCGTGTATCCTTCTTGCCCTTCGCCTATCGTCAGCCGGTCGGCCGACACGTTGCAGGTGACCGAACCTTCCACCGTCGGTCCGTGCTTCGGATCGGACACCAGCAATGCAGAGACCGGAATCTTCCGATCACGCAAGAAACCGGCAAAGCGCAGCGCCTGCTCCCGCTCAGGTAGCGTATAACAAAGGAGTACCCGCTGTTTGGGAGCGAATTTTCCATTTCGCTCCAGTATTTCCAGTACCCGTTCGATCCCGATGATAAAACCGGTGGCCGGTGCCTGTCGGCCGAATTTTTCCACCAGTTCGTCGTAGCGGCCGCCGCCGCAGATCGGGAATCCCATCATCGGCGCATATCCTTCAAACACCGCGCCGGTATAGTAATTGAGCCCGAGCAGCAAACTGAGATCAATTTGAACGTAATCGGTCACACCATGGATCTGCAGGACATGCCAGATCTCCGCCAAATTTTGCAGCGCCTGCAGGGCGAGTTCGCTGCCGGTCAACTGCCCGGCCTCCGCCAACACTTCCACCCCGCCGCGCAATTTGGGGATTTGCAGCAAAGTCGAACGAGTCGGTTCAACTGTTTCCTTGACCACCAATTGTTCAAATGCCACATAGTCTTTGTCGGCCAGTGCAGCGAGCAATTTTTCCCGAACGCTGGAGTCTGCCACCTGTTCTTCCAAGACACCGTGCAAAAATCCCACCTGTCCCAAGGCGATCCGGAATCCCTCAATGCCGATCGTTTGCAGGGTGCTGGCAGCAAGCGCCACCATCTCTGCATCCCCGTCCGGCGACGGATCCCCGATCAACTCCACTCCGGATTGGGTGAATTCGGTGTCGCGTCCGGCAACCGCTTCTTGTTGGCGAAAAATATTGGCGGTATACGACAAACGAAGCGGCAGCGCCGAATGTTTGAGCAGGGAAGCCGCCACCCGGGCAATCGGCGCTGTCATGTCCGGACGCAGCGCAACCGTTTTGCCCGACCGTTCCACAAACTTGAACACTCGATCCTCCGCGCCTCGGATCCCCATTCGAAACGTATCCATATATTCGAACATCGGCGTGATGATCTCCCGATAGCCCCAACTGGCAAAGCTTTCGGAGATTTCACGTTCAATCTGGCGTTTATCGGCAGCCGTATCCGGCAGAAAATCCCGTACTCCTTGCGGTTTCTCGAACAGCAATGACTTTTTCATTAAGATGACTCCTTACTTTAGTTTGCTAATATACTAAAGCATGATTACATATGTTAACACTGCCGATTTGGGTTGTCAAATACAAGGGGGCGATCCTGAAAAGGAGACTGTCCTCTCTTTACCTTTTGCAGTAAAATGATGGTAAATGCGTTCCACAGCAAATTCCCGCGTCTTTGGAGGAATGAAGATGATAACGATCGCAATTCGTGATGCGGCTGAACAAGACATGGAAGCCCTTTTTGCAATTGACCGTCTCACCTGGAACTCCCTGTCATCACCCGGAATTCCCCCTGCCACCTATACAGAATATCGCAAGTATCATTCGCCCGGGAATCGGTTGGTTGCGGTTCGCGGCGATCAGGTATGCGGACATATCCACCTGCATGCACCGACGCGACTTCACAGCAATTCCCACGTCGCAGAATTCGATATCGCCGTTCATCCGGAATGTCAGAGTCGCGGAGTCGGCAGCCTCCTTTTGCAAGCAGCGGAAAAATGGGCCTTGCAGCACGGAAAACGCAAATTGTCCCTGCGGGTGTTGTCTACCAATCCCGATGCGATCCGATTCTATCAGCGCAATGGATTTGTGGAAGAAGGCCGTTTGCGGCAGGAATTTTTTCTGAACGGGAAATATGTGGATGATCTCCTGATGGCGAAGCTGCT
>JAGVBM010000164.1 GCA_020059765.1 Bacillota bacterium | reverse complement strand
TAAACGTGTTCTTAGGGAAGAACTACATTGTGACAGTGCATCAAAATCCGCTTCATTCGATCGGCCGGATTGCTGCCCGCTCCCTGCGGGAACCCCACTTCATGAACAAAGGGCCTGATTTTCTGTTGTATTCGATTGTGGACGGGATTACGGACGAATATTTTCCGATCATGGAACGGATCTCCACCCGGATTGACGAGTTGGAAGACGAAATGTACGAACATCCGGCGCAGGAGATCACGGAAGAGTTCTTGGCATTGAAACGTACGATCGTGCTGATTCGCCGGGTGATTCAGCCGAAGAAACGGATATTCGCCAACGTCGGAGGTCGCTATTCCTTTGATGTGAAAGAAGACAATGTTCCGTACTTCATCGACTTGGTCGACCATCTGGAACGAATCGCCGATTCGCTGGAACTATACCGCGATCTGGTGTCCGGTGCCATGGAAACTTATTATTCATTAGTCACTTCGCGAACCAATGAAACGATTCGCGTCCTGACGATCATTACCACGGTCGCTGCTCCGTTGACGTTTATCACCGGTTTCTTCGGAATGAACACGCCGCTGCCGCTGCAGCAAAATCCGGTGTCGACCGTCCTGATCGTCTTCCTGCTGCTTGGCATGACCTACGGCATGCTCAGATATTTCCGCAACAAAAAGTGGATCTGAAGCAAAGAACCCACATTTCGGTGGGTTCTTTCAGTGTCGAAGAGATTATTTGTCTTCATCCATGACCAATTTTCCAGCTTTGCCGAAAGCGTCGTTTTTCAGGTCTTCAATAAAAACGTAGACCCGTTCTGCCGGGACTTCGGCAATTTCGCTTACCACACGGGTCACTTCGGCAACCAACTTGCGTTTCTGTTCCAGTGTGCGGCCTTCTCGCATTTCAATCGTAATAAACGGCATGGTGGAGCACCTCCAGTGCAAAGAATAAGTAAATTATGACGGTTCGCCCGAATGCTTGTCAACGGAGGGATGACAGGGTGAGTGAAGAAATTCCGCAAGAATTTTTGGAGTATATGGAACATGTCAACAACGAAGAGTATTTTGAAGCCCACGAAGTGTTGGAAGACTTGTGGCACGCCGACCGGATCGACTTCTACAAGGGAATGATCCAAGTAGCGGTGGCGATTTTTCATTTGCGGCACGGTAATATTGTCGGCGCGCGTTCTATGTTCAAACGTGCCAAGCAACTGTTATCCCCTTACAGCCCGGTGTTTCGACGGATTGATGTCCGTGCGGTGATCGCATACATCGAGGATTGTCTTGTTATAATCCCCGATGTGAAGGAAATGGAGCGAGACGAGGTGGACAAGCTGGGGATTGAAGGAATTCGGCTGCAGTTGCTGAATGAAGATTTATCCGAATTTTGAATTTATAATTGTGCGTCCATGACGACCGTGCTATACTATCAAACAATAACTGAAAATTTAGATTGGACTGAAAAGGGGGAATAAATTTTACAATTGAAGGGTTAAAATTTAAACCGAAATTAGAGAGATCAGGGTGAGGAGGATTATCAAGTGAGTCAATCTGCAAGAGTGAATTCCAGTGACCAAATGTCGTCAACGGGAACCGATTGGAACATGATCCGCCAGACGTCGGCCTTTCAGGAACTGATGCGGCAAAAAAGGGCTTTCATCATTCCGGCCACGATTTTCTTCTTTGTATTTTATTTTACGTTGCCCTTTTTGACAGCTTTTACGACAGTATTGAACGAAAAAGCGGTCGGAGCCATTAATTGGGCCTATGTATACGCATTCGCCCAGTTTGCCATGACATGGGGTTTGAGTCATCTGTACATGCGCAAGGCAAACCAGTTTGACCAGCTGTCGAAAAAAGTGAGGGATAGTGCCGCTCGAGAAGGGGGACACGCCGCATGAACACAAGCGCATTTGCTTTTTTTGTGGGGATTATCCTTCTTACGCTGTTGATCACCTATTGGGCCGCCAAGCGGAACAAGTCAACGAGTGAGTTCTATGTCGCGGGCGGCAATATTACGGGATGGCAAAACGGTCTTGCCATTGCCGGGGACTACATGTCGGCAGCCTCTTTTCTCGGAATTGCCGGTGCCATCGCTTTGAACGGATTCTCCGGTTTCTTCTATTCCATCGGTTATCTGGTTGCCTACCTGGTCGTGCTTTTGATTGTCGCGGAACCCCTGCGAAATCTCGGCAAATATACGATGGCGGACATGATCGCGGCGCGTTTTAACGCCAAAACAATTCGGTCCGTCGCGGCGTTGAATACGTTGGCGATCAGCACGTTTTACATGATCGCGCAGTTGGTCGGAGCGGGTGCAATCATCAAGTTGCTCTTAGGAATCGAGTATTCGACTGCGATTATCATTATCGGAATCCTGATGACGATTTACGTGGTGGCGGGCGGCATGTTGGCGACGACATGGGTGCAAATCGTCAAGGCGGTCTTGCTGATGGGCGGAACGATTGCCCTATCCATCATGGTCATGTCTCATTTTAACTTTAATTTTGTGGAATTGTTCAATCAAGTGGCTGCCAAATTCGGTGACAAGGCGGTGACTCCGCCGGCTCCCACCACGCTGAAGGCAGGTTTGGACGTGATTTCGCTGAATATGGCATTGGTACTTGGCACAGCCGGCTTGCCGCATATTCTGATCCGTTTCCTGTCTGTTCCGGATGCGCCGACCGCGCGCAAATCGATTGTGGTGGCCACTTGGATTATCGGACTGTTCTATCTGATGACACCGATTCTCGGTTACGGCGCCGCATATTTTGTCGGGATCGACACGATCAAGAAGGCAAACGCGGCAGGCAACTTGGCGGCTCCGCAATTGGCTGAATTTTTGGGCGGAAACATTTTCCTCGCGTTTATTTCCGCTGTTGCGTTTGCGACGATTCTGGCGGTTGTGGCCGGACTTGTGATCTCGGCAGCCAGCGCGTTCGCGCACGATTTCTATTCCAACGTGCTGCGCGGCGGCAAAGCGACGGAAGCGGAACAGATGAAGGCCGCCCGTTTCGCATCGGTAGGCATCGCGATATTCTCCATACTGCTTGCTTTGGGTGCGAAAAACTTCAACGTCTCTTATCTGGTGGCTTTGGCATTTGCGATTGCGGCGAGCGCCAATTTGCCGGTCATTGTACTGACGATCTTCTGGAAGAAATTCAATACGACGGGAGCTGTAATCGGAATGTTGGTCGGCTTGATCTCCGCTGTCGGATTGATTATCATCAGTCCTAACATCATGGGCAACGATGCGATTTTCCCATTGAAAAATCCGGGTCTCGTTTCCATTCCTCTCGGTTTCTTGGCCAGTTATCTGGGTGCTGTACTGAGCGGTTCGGCAACGAAGGCGGATGAAGAAAAATTCGACCAAATTTTTGTGCAAGCCAATACGGGCATCCGTTAAGCATTTCGGATTCTGAGTTGGCGTAATTCGAAACACTGGCCGGTTTCCGTTTTCGGGAACCGGTTTTTCTCACGTTTCTCTTTTCTGTTTTGCGGTTTTCAAGCCTGTGTGGTATATTTCTGTCAAATCGAATTGCGGGTGAGAGTATGGAGTATGTGTATATCATCCAGTGCAGTGACGGAACCTTGTATACAGGGTATGCGGTTGACGTGAAGAAACGGATTGCCGCCCATAACAAGGGAACTGCAGCCAAATACACCCGCGGTCGCGGACCCGTACAGCTTCGCTATGTGGAAACCTGCCCGGACAAGTCGTCCGCCTTGCGCCGGGAACGAGCCATCAAAAGACTGACCCGTGAAAAGAAAGAAAATTTGATTCAATCCGTTTGCATGCTGGGTCATCTGCAGGAATGACCCCTGTTCATTCACTCGCAAGGGATCCGATCATCAAAAATTTAAATGGAGGTGGAGTATGCAGAAGATCTTGCTGCTGGTATTAGCCATTTTTTTCCCATTAACCATCATTGGGAAATTTTTTCATTTTAGTGAGGTTTTGTTGTTTGCCATCGCTGCTGTCACGATCATCCCGCTGGCCGGGATCATGGGGCGTGCAACGGAAAGCATTGCGATCCACAGCGGTCCCCGGATTGGCGGACTGCTCAATGCCACCTTCGGCAACGCGGTGGAATTGATCATCGCGTTTTTTGCCCTGCGGCAAGGGTTGACACAAGTGGTGCAGGCTTCCATTACAGGTTCGATCATCGGGAATTTGCTGTTGGTGGCGGGTCTCAGTTTTCTGGTGGGCGGAATCAGGTATCCGGTGCAAAAATTTAACTCGACCATTGCCCGAACCAATTCATCGATGATGCTGCTGGGGGTCGTGATCGCCTTGGTGATTCCCGCCATCTTCACCGCGCAAAATCAGGCGATCGCAAACAGCTTAAGTCTTGGGGTTGCGGGAGTATCGTTGCTTCTTTACCTTTTGGGTCTTTATTTT
>JAGVBM010000334.1 GCA_020059765.1 Bacillota bacterium | reverse complement strand
GCTGCCGCCCCCTTTGCCATTGATCTGGTGCAGGACCGACGTGAGCAATTCGTCCATCGGCAGGGAAACATCCTGTGTCTTGGCAAACACCAGATTGATCTTGTCGCCGCTGCCGGCCAGCAGAGCCACCCGCTGCGACTCATTGGCGGTAACGAGTCCAGCAAGACGCTGCAATTCCTGCATCGAACGGTCCGCACACACGCTGCTGGATACGTGCAGCCCGCCAACGATCGAAGATTGGGTTTTCAAGCGGTTTGCTTCATGCTCCAAGACAATCTGCTGTGATTCTTGCAATCGGCGTTCCAGTTCCTTTCGATCCGTTTGCCACTTGGCCAGAGAAGCCGCAAGATCTGTTTCCCCGGTACCAAGCATTCGGCTCAACTCCCGCAAAATCTGCTGTTTTTGCTCCAGTGCCCGTACGGCCCGCCAACCGCAAACAAATTCAACGCGAGTTCCCGTTTTATACTTCTCCCAGCGCAGCACTTTGACCAATCCGATTTCTCCCGTATGCTGCGGGTGGGTTCCGCCGCACGGCGAGTCATCAAAATCGGCCACGGTGACAATCCGGATATTGTCGGTTACGGAAGGCGGTTTTCGCAACGAAATCGAAGCGAGTTCCTCCGATGTTACAAAGTTCGAGGAAATAGGCCGATTGTCAAATATCACTTGATTCACCAAGTCTTCAACAGCATGAATTTCTGCCGGCAGGATCGGATGCCGGGCAATATCAACGGTGACAACTTCGTGCCCCATGTGAAAACCAAATGTTTCCGCCTCATACAGGGTTTCAAACGCCGCCGACAGCAAGTGCTGGCCGGAATGCTGCTGCATATGGTCAAAGCGCCTCTGCCAGTCAATTTGACAGCGCACCCGGACTCGCTCCACAGGCAGCGGAGCAGCCAACCGGTGGATCACCTTGCCGTTTATTTCTTCCACATCAATCACAGGAACCCCGGAAATCAATCCCGTATCGTGGGGCTGTCCGCCGCCTGTCGGATAAAATGCCGTTTGATCCAGTACCGCATAAGGCGTTCCCGCTTCATCAAAACCCTTTTCCAGAACGGCGGCTGCAAATTCCCGTATCGCACTGTCTTGGTAATACAACTTGATCGTCATAGACCCACCTTTTTGCAAATTGGTATCAGGTTTCGGTTATTGCCACATGGATTTCAACTGACCGTATTTTTCCATGATTTCCTTGAAGAGTTCAGGGTTCTCTTTCTTTATTTTTGTCCGGGCCTTGCTCCAGGCAATCGCTTCCGGTCCGTAGATTTCTTTCGCAAGATCCCATAATTCCGGATCATATTCCCGCACTTGTTCCCATATCATGTTCACCACTTCAGACGTATCCGGTTGGGCGCCAGGTTCCCAGATCCGCTGCGGAAAGATGGCTTCCATCAATGTCAAAAAGTTGAACTGCAGAATATAATGTACTTCCACACTGATCGGAGCGACAGCGCGGGCCGCTTGCAAGCGAATCCGTTCTTTCGGGTCGTTGGTCTCGGGATCGATGCCGTGTACCAGCATTTTATAAGTTTCCAAATGGCGCTGGCCGATTTCGTACAGGTCGGGTGCTTCAATCGGCGGAATGAAGTGATGGGCTTCATTGGCGCGCAATCCCCCGGCAGCGCGAACTTGCGCCGTTGTGTAGGTTACCAGATGGTCATAGACGACTTTGCTCGTCCAGAATTCGAGCTTGACGTGTTCGCCGCGGAAAACGGAGGTGTGGCCCATTTTCAGCATATTTAAAGGACGTTTGATGTTTTCTTCATCCATTTTTCCGAGAAAAATCGCTCCGTTCTTGGCAAGCGACAAACGGTCGGGATCCGAATAGCGCAATATTTTGACGCGGGGTTTGATTCGATTCTCCATGTCTAACCTCCAGATATATGTTTTAATACTTGTTCGCCTTGGATCGACAAATTCCCTGCCTGTTTTTTGATGATAGATGCTCAATCCGCAATTGACAAGTGAAGCGGGACTCGATATATTTTGATTGCAGAGTATATGTTCCGCAAAGGGGAGTAGCTCGCAGAATTTGCTCATGACGCAGGAAATGACCGGGCGTTTTTGCAAATTCTGCTGCAGTAAAGTCGTCAATCCGGGTAGTTTCCCCGGCTTTACTGGCAACGTAAACGTTGTTGGCAAGACCTTTGCCCTCGTTATTGGGGCAGAGGTCTTTTATTTTTGACGATTGTGGAACAATAATTGGGGGAGGCGATCTAGCAGATGGAGTTCTTAGTTGCACTGTTCGAAATCATCATTATCAACCTTGTGCTCAGCGGGGATAACGCGGTTGTCATTGCCCTTGCCAGCCGAAAACTGGAAGATTCCCAACGGAAAAAGGCGATCTTCTGGGGAACCTTCGGCGCGATTTTGCTGCGGATTCTGTTGACGACCGTCGCTGTTTGGGTGCTGAAAATTCCTTTCCTGATGCTGGTTGGCGGTCTCATGTTGGTCTGGATCTCTTTCAAGCTGCTGGTTGACAAAGAAGATCATGCCGAAGTGAAAGCGGGAAACAACCTGTGGCAGGCGGTGCAAACGATTATCGTGGCCGATTTGATCATGAGCCTGGACAATGTGCTGGCCATTGCCGGAGCAGCGGAAGGAGACTTGCTGCTGCTGGTTGTGGGAATCGCCATTGGAATTCCGATTATCGTCTTCGGCAGCACGATTATCCTGAAGATGATGGAAAAGTATCCGGCGATTCTTTATATCGGAGCGGGTGTGCTCGCGTGGACCGCAGGCGAGATGATTGTGGGCGACAATTCGATCAACTCGTTGCTTCACAACATCCCGGGAATTCACTATGTGGTGCCGATTGCTGTGACGGCCGGTGTTTTGACAGTCGGTTATCAAATGAAAAAACGTGCTGCGCAAACCGTTAAACAGGGGGAAATTTCCAACCTGCAATAATTTTGGCAATCATTCTGGCAGGATGGAAATAGATTTCTATTGCCGGGAAAATGGGCGGCGAGTGGGAAAGAACTGGTGAGCGGAGGGACTTTGGAGGGACTTCTTATGGCAGAATCTGTGATCTATCAAGTCGTGCAGCAAACGGCGGTCATACAAATCAACCGTCCGGAGGCGCGAAATGCAATCAATTCAGACGTGATGGAACGATTGGCCCACGCGCTGCGTCAGGCCGAAACGGATCCGCATGTCCATGCACTCGTTCTTACCGGCACAGGTGATCGTTCGTTTGTTTCCGGGGGAGATTTAAAGGAATTCCATGAGACGCTGCAATCGGCCGAGGATGTATATGACAAATGGTCGGACATGCGGGAGATCTTGTTTCGAATTGCCGCGTTCCCAAAGCCTGTGATTGGAGCTATTAACGGGGCCGCCCGCGGCGGCGGTGCCGAGTTGGCGCTGGCTTGTCATTTTCGTGTTTTGTCCGAAAACGCCTCGATTGGATTTGTTCAGGTTCGATTGGGGATTTCCCCCGGATGGGGTGGGGCTGCCTTGCTTGTTCGGACGATCGGATACCAGAAAGCATTGCGTTTGCTGTTGACCGGTCAGATCATCCATGCGGAAAAGGCGGAACAGATCGGTTTGGCTGACGAGGTCGTGCCGCAGGAACAAGTATATGACAGAGCCTTGTCGTTCGCTTCCGAAATTGCCGCATTGTCTCCCGACGCCGTTCAGGGTATCCTCGGGTTGATGCGGCAAGGCTGCGATTTGCGGTTGGAAGAAGCGATGGATTTGGAAAGCAAACTGTGTGCGTCCTTGTGGAATTCGGATACCCATCAAACGGCGATCGCCAATTTTTTGGCCAATAAACGCGGCTGACGGATTTCACGTCTAGAATTACCAGTCTAATCGATGCCTGTCTGCTTCATACTATTGACAGACAAGGGCTGTAAGGGAGGAAGCGGTATTGGATACAATGGGGCGGCACGTGATTGCGGAACTTTGGGACTGCGACCCGGATTTGCTGAACAATATGGACGAAGTGGAACGGATCATGGTCAATGCGGCGCTGGAAGCAGGTGCTGAGGTGCGGGAAGTGACGTTTCACAAATT
>JAGVBM010000347.1 GCA_020059765.1 Bacillota bacterium | reverse complement strand
GATATCCGGCAGGTGGTGGAGGAAGCGAAAAACCGGCTCCATCTCTACAATCAACGGACGGTTCTGTTTGTTGACGAGATTCACCGCTTCAACAAAGCGCAGCAGGACGCCCTCCTGCCGCACGTGGAAGAAGGATTGGTCATCCTGATCGGCGCGACCACGGAAAATCCGTTTTTCGAAGTGAACGCGGCTTTGCTGTCCCGTTCGCAAGTGTTCTCGCTGAAACTTTTGTCGGAAGCGGACTTGCAGCGAGTGGCTCGGCGGGCGTTGGAGGATGCGGAACGAGGACTGGGTCATTTTCCCGTCTACCTGCAGGAAGCAGCCTTGGACCATTTGGTGCGGTACGCGGACGGCGATGCCCGCAGGTTGTTGAATGCGCTGGAACTGGCGGTGTTGTCAACGCCGCCCCGAGCGGACGGCACAATCGAAATCACTCTTGACGCGGCGGCGGAATCGATCCAACGGCGGGCCGTCCGTTATGACAAATCGGGCGATCAGCACTATGACACCATTTCTGCCTTTATCAAATCGATTCGGGGTTCCGATCCGGATGCGGCCTTGTATTGGCTGGCACGGATGATCGACGCCGGAGAAGACCCGCGATTTATTGCCAGAAGGCTGGTCATTTCCGCTTCCGAGGATATCGGCAACGCTGATCCGCAAGGTTTGCAGGTGGCGGTGGCCGCCTTTCAGGCGGTAGAGTTGATCGGCATGCCGGAAGGGCGAATCATTCTGGCGCAAGCTGCTTCCTATCTTGCGTCCGCTCCCAAGAGCAACGCGGCTTATATGGGAATAGGCGCCGCGCTGGAAGAAATCCGGCGGGGAGGTTCAGTGGAAGTTCCCATTCATCTGCGGGACGCTCATTACAAGGGAGCGGCCAAACTGGGACATGGTGAAGGATACCGGTATCCTCATGATTTCCCGGGCAATTATGTGCCGCAGGAATATTTGCCCGATGCGTTGCTTGGCAAAACGTTTTATCATCCGACGGCCAACGGGTATGAGAAGAAATTACGAGACTATCTGCAATCGATCGGCAAGTTGAGATCAGAGGAGAATGGCAGAGAAAGAGGATGAGCATGGAAACCGAAACACATACTGTTACTAACTCGCCTGCCGCAGCTCGGGGAACATCTGCAGGGATCATGAACGTCAAACGAGAACATGTTGTTCTTTTTTTGAAAAAGTTTTTTGTATTTATGGTTGGCCTGTTTATCATGAGTTGGGGAATCGTGGCTGTTGTACAGGCCAATTTCGGTGTATCGCCGTGGGATGTGCTGCATTTGGGAATTGTCAAGCACACAGATCTTTCCTTTGGCAGAGTGCAGCAGGCTGTCGGCATTTTGATTCTGGCGACGGCCGGTCTGATCCTGAAAAAATGGCCAACCTTCGGGGCGGTCGCCAACATGATTCTGGTCGGTGAATTCACCGACTTCATCATCCGTTTTCATTTGGTTCCGCAATGGGATTTGCCGGTCGCGAGAGTCGCTTTGTTTATCATCGGAATGATGATCTGGGGCTTCGGCACCGGCGTCTATATTGAATCCAGACTGGGTGCGGGACCGCGGGATTGGCTGATGCTCGCTCTGCATGACAAGACGGGGATCGCAATTCGCTGGGTGCGAACGGCGTTGGAAGTTCTGGCTGTCGGATTGGGGCTTGCAATGGGAGGACCGTTCGCCGCCGGCACGATTGTCTTTTCCTTGACAATCGGGCACATGACCGAATATGGATTGCGAGTCGCCAGAAGTGTATTTGGCCGGTTTGTTATCCCATCCGCCTAATGGGCAGGCCCGCCTGCGCTTGAAGGCTTGGCGAGCTCAAGTTTTCTAATATAGGGGAGATACCGTATGAAACTCTCGACGAAAGGCCGTTACGGCGTGACATTGATGATCGATCTGGCCATGTATCAAGGGGAAGGGCCAATCTCCTTAAAGTCGATCGCTGAACGGCAAAATCTGTCGGAACACTATTTGGAGCAGTTGATTGCCCCGCTCCGCAATGCGGGGTTGGTCCGCTCCGTGCGGGGAGCTTACGGCGGGTATGTACTGACCAAACCGTCGGCAGAGATCACGATCGGCGATGTAATCCGCGTGTTGGAAGGACCGATTTCACTGGTGGACGATCCGCAGGATGATCTTGCCTACTTGTGGGATCAAGTGCGGGATGCGATTGATCAAGTTCTCGATTCGGTGAATTTGGCGGATGCGGCAGAGCGGAAAATGTCCAGCGGCGACTCTTTCATGTTCTATATATAAGAAGCAAGGGGGTAGATGACCCTGATCTATCTTGACAATGCGGCCACCACGCCGGTGCATCCCGCTGTCCGGGAGGCGATGGCTGCTTTTCTGGATGAGGAATACGGCAATCCGTCCAGCATCCATTCTGCCGGACGCAAGGTGCGCAAGGCGGTGGAACGGGCGCGGGAACAGGTGGCCCGGGCAATCGGGGCCGATCCGGTGGAGATTGTATTCACCAGCGGCGGAACGGAAGCGGACAATGCGGCATTAATCGGCATCGCTCTCGCCAATCGGCAGGCGGGAAATCATATTGTGACGACTGCCATCGAACATCATGCAGTGCTGGGGACCTGTGAATTTCTTGAAAAAATCGGTTTTGTCGTGACCTACGTGCCCCCTGGCGCAAACGGGATCGTATCATCCGAGGCGGTACTTGCCGCCATTCGTCCGGAGACGGTTCTCGTTTCGGTGATGCATGTCAATAACGAAACGGGCGCCGTCCAACCGATCGAGCAGATTGCGGCAGGCTGTGCAAAACGGGGAGTGCTTTTTCATACCGATGGGGTGCAAGCGGTCGGCCTGCGGCCGATTGACGTCAAACAATCGGGCATTCAATTGTTGTCGATTTCGGCTCACAAACTGCACGGCCCGAAAGGGGTCGGGGCGCTGTACGTCAATCGGAATACGAAATGGACGCCGCTCTTGCACGGCGGCTCGCAAGAACGAAAAAAAAGGGCGGGTACCGAGAATGTGCCGGGAATTATCGGATTCGGGGCTGCCATTGAACGAATGAAGGAAGGACAAGCCGAGTACGTCCTCCGAATCTCCCGGCTGCGGGACACCATGCTGACGATGCTGAAAGAGCGAGTGGAAGATCTGATCGTCAATTCGCCGGAGAACTCGATCCCCTCGATTCTGTCCGTTTCTTTTC
>JAGVBM010000044.1 GCA_020059765.1 Bacillota bacterium | reverse complement strand
GTCGCAATTCCCAGTTTGTCTTTGAAGATGGTCGCCATGCCGCCGCCCAACGGATAATAGGTGCCGCCGGTCCCGCCCGTCGCAATGATCAATTGCTGCGGCTTCTCTCCTGCTTTCTCGCCGCCGGCAGCACCCTGCTTGTCACCGCCAGTGCTTCCGCCCGCTCCGCAACCAGCCAGCGCAAGCGACAATGACATCGTGGCCACCACGGCCGTTATCCATTTCTTTTTCACATTTCCGTCCCCCTTTTCCATCAAACCATATGGAATTTCTATTCTCATACCCTCTTATGATACAACCTGCCGTTTGTTTTAAGCAAACCAGTCAGTTCATTAAATCTTCTTGAACCTGGTGTGTTCAGAAATCCATTTGAAATCCGGCTTCCGATATGTTGAAATAAAAGATAGCAATCAAAGAAGAGGAGTTTTCAATTGATGAATTATGATCCGAACGTCAGTCCCTATGAGCAAATCGGCGGTGCCGAGACAATCCGCAAACTGGTGAAAGCCTTCTATGCCCGCGTGCGCAAAGATCCGGATCTCGCCCCCATCTTTCCCGGCAATTGGGCGGAAACGGAACGAAAACAATATCTGTTTCTCACCCAGTTTCTCGGAGGTCCCCACTTGTACAACCAGGAGTTCGGACATCCAATGCTGCGGGCGCGGCACATGCCCTTTCCCGTCACGCAAAGAAGGGCGAAAGCCTGGTTATCCTGCATGAGTCATGCAATGGATGACGTTGGGCTTGCAGGTGAGATCCGCGACTATATCTGGCAGACACTGGCGCAAACCGCTCATCATATGATCAATGCCCGGGAAGAAGAGTCAGAGACAAACTGACCTTCTTCCCGGATCTCCCGGATTCCCCGATATTCGAGGCATCTCAGGATTGCTGTTCTTCCAAAAGCCACATCAGCTGCTTCTTGGTTTGTTCCAATTCTTCAAGATTGATCCGCATCGATAGGGCGGCTTCAATGCCGTTCGCATAATCTTTCATCTCGGTCGACAGATTGTCCCGCACTTGTCCTACCACATTCCGCAGCCCGTCTTGGTAGAAAGATTTGAGAATGCCTGACGCCTCCTGCAGATACTCCGATACCGGTTCTTGCAAGCGTTTTTCGATTTCTTCCCGCATCTTCACTTTGCCGTCCCGCTCAAAAAAATCCTTGGCGTTTTTGTAGAGCGCCAGCGCGCCGGCGAAACGGTCGTCTTCGATCCCCCGCAATCTCTCGGGGAATTCGGGCGTCGGAAATGACACTTTTTGATAGGGTTCAAATGTGCATCCCTGCAGATCGCTTGCAATCTCCGTCACATACTTGTCAAACATCCGTTCCGCCCCGCGATTGACCTGGTTTTCCACGCGAACGGCAGTCGCCCGCATTTCCTGCCCCAGATCAAAAGCAAGAAAACGGATCAACTCGTGCAGGCTGCGCCGTAATTGCCGCTTGCTGTCCCGGTCATCATCTCTCAATACGGAGGAACTGAAAGATTCGTTAAACGCATCCGAGTACCGCAAAAACAACCGCTGCCGCACGTAGTAAAGCAGCTCGTCGATTTCCTGCCCCAAACTTCGCACTTCCGTCTCGATGTCCGCCTTGGCAAAAGCGGTTTTTGCCTGATCCATGGACTCCCGCAACTTTCGGCGACGCCTATGCTTGTCCGTTTCACTTTCCTTTGCCGTTCCGATCAGTTCCGTCAATGTGGCGGCTGCCCTGCGAATCTCCGCAAACGCCGACTGGACCGCTGTCTCCGTCAATTCTTCAATGGTGAACGAGAGAAAATCGGCTTCGAATTCGGCAATCCCCGATTGCCGCACTGCGGCTTGCGGACTCGGCAGGGAACCGTGGTCGGCAGCACGGGACAACTTCCGGTACATCCGATCCGCCGACGGAGGCAGTTTTCCTTTGTCCGCAAGCCGGGCCAACAAGGCCAACTGGCTGGATACAGGATAGATTCGCGGTTGGGAGATTCCGCAGGCAATCAGGTTTTTTCTGACATGTGCCGTCACATCATTCAGTTCCTCTTTGTCGGAGGCAAGATCGGCCGCATTGACCAGAAAAAACATCTTGTCCAGTTCAAAAGCATCTTTGACGCGGCCCAACTGGATCAGAAACTCCCGATCCGCATTGGAAAACGCATGGTTGTAATAGGTGACAAACAAAACCGCGTCCGCGTTCTTGATGTAATCGAAGGCGACTTTTGTATGCCGGGCGTTGATGGAATCGGCTCCCGGCGTATCAATCAACAAGATGCCCTGTCGGGTTAACGGACAATCGTAGTACAATTCGATCCATTCCACAAAACACGCTTTCTCCTCCTGCGCCACATACTGCCGGAATGTTTCCATGTCCACCCGCAGTTCCTCGCCCAACAGGCTCTGCATGCTGTCATACCCTTTGGCAGCCGCTTGCAGGAAGGAAAAATGAGGTTTGGCATTTGGCGCAACCTGGGTCGGATCCAAGGCCGCAATGAGTTGCATGGCCTTTCCGAAAAAGGAATCAGCCGCTTCCCCAACAGGCAATTCTACCTTTTGTTCGAAGACCGCCAGCGAACCTTGCATATCGTCTGTCATGTCGGCTGCCGATTTGAGTTTGACGCGGACACTGCCATGTTCCCATTGGGCAGTGGGCGGCAAAATTTTGTTGATCGTGGCGGTTGTCGGATTCGGAGAAACCGGCAAGACCAACTCCCCCAGCAGCGCGTTGGCAAATGACGATTTTCCCGCTGAAAACGCACCGAACAGCGCAACGGTGAACAAGTTTTGTTCCAGCCGTTCCGCCCGTCCGCTCATATGCGCCGCAATCGTTTGCAGACCGGGAATCGATTCGATCGTTCGGGAGGCGGTTCGCAGCTTGCCGGCCGCATGGTTCAATGGCAAGCGGCCCCCGCCGCTCGGGAACGTCCCGCTTGCTTGTGTCACCCTACTTGCTTGTGTCACCGTTCTTGCTTGCGTCAGCGGAGAGGAAACGTCCGATACGACTTCAACAGATGTCGTTTCTGCTTGATCGCCTGCAGCACCTGCACCACTCCTATCGCTTGCAACAGACTCTGCCGACTTCCTCTCCTTGCTGTCGATTTCCGCTGCGAAAGCCTGTTCTTCCGGCAGCAAGCTCAGCAATTCGTTTCGCCTTGCTGCCAACCGGTTTTCCAGCTGTTCCAGCTTGCTCGCCGCCTGCAAAAGCGTCTCCGCAGCAACGAGTTGCGCTCGCAATCCGTCCGCTTTCTCCCGGTTCATGGCGGCCGCCATGTCCGCGATCCGCTCGATGAACGACGCCGCTTCCCGCCGGTACATCCCTTTCACCTCGGCGGCAATATCCTTCGCATATTGATACATATATTCCGGCGACGACAGCGCTCCTTCTTTGATCCATCCGAGCAGCACGGCCGGCGCAATGCGGATTGACATGTCATACACCGCTTGCGAATAGGCCTCGTTCCGAATTCCAAACCGTTCGGGAAACTTGACCAGCAGATCTTTCAGGTGCCAATCCAGATTGGCTGCCACTTTGCCCGTAAAATCCTTGTGCAATTCCAGCAGGCGGTTTTCCTTTTCCTGTTCCGTTTTGCTGCCGGCAAACAGCAGTCCGACCCGGAAACCGGGACGGCGGCTCTCCAGAAATTTGCCGCACAATTCTACAGTTTGAAACGGAATGAGGATCGCGTTGTCAATCAAAGATTGGATTTCCTTGCGCATTTCATCCCGCAGCGTATCTGCGGCAGACTCCAGTCCCCCGATCTGTTCGCGCAACTCGTTCACCGCTTCCGCATGAATCCGAGCGTCTGTTTTCTCTCCCAAAAGATCCAGATAGGACTTGCGCTCATGTCCTGATTGGACCGCCAACATTCGCCCATGCTCTTCGATCAGATAGCGGGCAGAGTCAATTACACTTGCTGCAAGCAAACGTTCCCGCCGGGAAAAAAGCTGCCGCATCCCGTTATACAGCTCTTCCATTTGATTGTGGGGATGATTCGGTTCCCGCAAGGAGGTGTAATAAATGGCGTCCGGTTCAATTCCCCAGGCGGCAAACGAAGACTTGACGCTCCGTTGGTATTCGGCAAAAGGCAATTCAAACTCGTTGTGTTTGTCGATTTGATTGACGACCAGCCAGACCGTTTTTCCCCGATCTTTCAAAGTTTTTGTAAATCCGAAGTTCACTTCCGACTGCACATGATTGTAATCCATCATGTAAATGACCGCATCGGCCAGATGCAGCGCGCTTTCTGTCGCCACCCGGTGGGCATCGTCCGTCGAATCGATCCCCGGCGTATCCATCAACTGCACTCGATACGGCAAAAAATCGGCGGGGTGCTGAATGCGAATCGTTTCAATCGCTTCCCCGTCGGCGGCCAATTCCTGCAGTTGTGTCAATTCGGCGAGCGGGATATCAAAAAAACTCCCGTCTTTTCTCCAGACGCGGGCGCCTGCGGATCCCCGTTCGATCGTCACCACATTGGCGCTGGTCGGAATCGGGCTGGACGGCAGCACCTCGCTGCCCAGCAGATGATTGATCATGCTCGATTTGCCCGCTGAAAAGTGACCGCAAAACGCCAGAATCATTCGTTGATCGGCCATTTTATCGATCAACTGCCGCAACTTGCGGGCGTTCGCTGCATCGCCCGCCGTCAAAAAAGCGTCTTCGATTTGTGTCAGATATTGTGTCTCCATGTGGATTCTCCCGCTGTTATCCTTGTTGAATTTTGCTGCTGGTTACGCAACTGTCTGCAGAAAAGAAAAAAGACGGCCTTTGCAAGCACGTCTGCCGCCTGTATACAACCTTCAGAGCGCACTGACAACCCGATTTTTCCCTCGATTTTTTGCCTTGTACAAGGCCAGGTCGGCCAATTCAATCACTTCTTCCGGCTGGCGAGCCGTTTCCAGGAAGGTGGCCAGTCCGATCGACACCGTTACCGGCGGGTTGAAATGGGCCGCTTCGATATTCGCCCTGATTCGTTCGGCAACTTGTTCCGCCTCGTCTTTGCCCGTCCAAGGCAGCAGCACCGCAAACTCTTCTCCCCCATAGCGAAACGCTTTGTCGCTGCGGCGGATGGTATCCATCAGAATCTGCGCGACCGAACGCATTACGTCGTCCCCGACCAGATGACCGTATTGATCGTTGATCTGCTTGAAATTGTCCAGGTCCATCATCAGCAGCGTGAACGGTTTTGCATGGCGCATATGGCGCACACCGTATTCCCGAAACATTTTTTCAAAATGTTGGCGGTTAAACACCTTGGTCAGCCCGTCCAGTTTGGACTGTTTTTCAAGCATTTGGATATATTGACCGTGCCGGATAATCGGCCCTGCATGAATCCCGATCGCCGACAGGGTCAGTTTTTCCTGCTCGGTCCATTGATGTCCTTCCAACGCGTGCAGGAAAAGAATTCCCGTCAACTCTTTCCCGGCCATCAACGGGGTTCCAATTGAACATTCCAGGCCCGCGCCATGAAAAAATCGTCCCATGCTTGAATTGGTGTCCACTTCCAAAAACAAATCCTGCAGCAAAGCGGCGTTCCCCAGTTCTTCAAAGGAAAACTCCACCGCTCTTCGCTTGTCCAGGCGAAGGGTTGCCCCTTGCCAAGATGCAAGTTTGATATGATCCTTGGCGTCGTTGGTCAACCAGACCGAAACCCCGACTTTTTCCTGCAGCAGTCCGTAAGTTCTGTCCACCATATCTTTCAGCACATCGCGCATCCGAATTCGGCTGGTCATATCGCGCATCATTTCAATCAATCGGTCTTGTATCCGCTTGTTGTGCAACAGTTCCTGCCGGGTTTGCAAACTGTACAGCACATGGCTGATCTGTTGACCCAATTCGCTGAAAAAATTGACTTCCTGCTTGGTAAATGTGTGGTGATAACTGTAATCGACAAAAAGGATACCGATTTCTTTTTCATGGATGAAGAGAGGAAGTGTCATATAGCTTTTGATGTCGTATTTTTCACAAAATTCCCGGTCAACAAAAGGATCGGCGGCAGTGTCTTCGACAAAAATCACGCGCCTTTGGGTGATCGCCAAATAGGCGGTTTGATCGTGACCCGGCAAAGGAGGATAAGGAATTTGCTGCAGGTCTTCATGTCCGACATTTCGCGTATAGACGGGAATGATGCTTTGCTTGTCCTTGCTGAGCAGCATGATGCCGCAGATGCCTCCGGCCACTTCCGATGCCATTTCCATCGCCTGTTTCATCGCTTCTTCATATCGTTCGGTATGTGCAATGACATCGGAAATTTGCACCAGTGCCGCATGATAATTGTCTTTCTCCGTCTGGATCAGCTTGCTTTCAAACAGCAAGTTCATTTGTTTGACAATCCGGTTGGCCATTCGAACACGATCGCCTTGAATTTCATCCGAAATATTCGCATAATAAAGGACACTATGCAAATTGCCGTTGACGAATAAAGGAATATACAAATTGTTTTCGCGCAGCATCCAGGGAGCTTTCTCCCCGTCAAAAAGTTGCGCCAGTTCCCGGCCCGTCATGGAACATTCGACGTCTCGGCCAAGCGGATAACTCTGGTAATGAGTCAGCTCATGAGTCCATTTTGAGGGCAAAAACAAACAAACCCATTCTGCACGCAAAATGAGAGCGCCGAGTTTCATCATTCTCTGAAGAAGCTGCTCTACACGCTTCTCTCTTGCAGAAGCCTGCAGCATAATTTGATTGAGACGCAGCTCCAACTGCCCGTCCATACAAATTCCCTCTTTTTACAGAAGCTCAGAATCTCGCGAATAATTTGAACAATGTTTATTATACCAAACTCCCAGAAAAATGTTTACCTCGTAAATATTTTTGTCAGAATCATAATTTGCTGGTTTACAGCCGGGAAATTCAAGGAGGATCCGCCCATGCGAGTCAATAGTCTGCCCACCGATTTTTACGAACTCCCTACTCTTGATCTGGCGAAAAACTTATTGGGTCAGCTGTTGGTTCATGAAACGCCGGAAGGACTCACTTCCGGCTACATCGTGGAAACGGAAGCTTATATTGGACCCCGTGACAAGGCCGCCCATTCTTACGGGGGCAGGATGACTCCCCGAACACAGGTGATGTTCGATCACCCTGGCCGCGCCTATGTCTATCAAATCTACGGCATGCACTATTGCCTGAACGTGGTCAGCGGATCGCCGGGAGCTCCGGAAGCGATCCTGATTCGCGCCTTGCAGCCGGTCGACGGCATCCCGCTGATGATCAGACGACGCAATCTCGCTCTGGATCCCCAGGCGAACAATTGGCCGGTCCGGAGGTTGCGGCTGTTGACCAACGGCCCCGGCAAACTGGCGCAAGCCATGGGAATCGACAAACAGCAATACGGCTGGAATTTGCTGGACTCGCCGTTATTCATTCAGCAGGGACAGCGCATTTCAGCTGAACAAATCGCATCCGGGCCGCGGATTGGCATCGATTACGCGGAAGAAGCCCGCGACTATCCGTGGCGCTTCTGGATCCGCGATCATCCTTTCATATCCCGCTGACTCTCTGCCGTGCCGCGATTCCGGAACAAGTCCGGCTTCCGGTTCGTCAACAGCCGCCACAACGCCCCCGCTGCCTGCAAGTCGAACCATTTTTTTCGATTTCCATGCAGTTTAATTAACCAGCGAACCAGTTCAATTTTTTCTTTTGAATACGGATACCAGGTCAGTAGGGACAGAAAGGAGGATCGGCTCTCCAAAACAGATGTCTGGCGGCAAAAGGCTCGCAACCCTTCAGGACCGTGATAGCGGCCGATTCCGCTGTCTTTGACACCGCCGAAAGGAAGATCGGGAATTGCCACATTGACAATGACATCATTGATACAAACGTTTCCAGTCACCAATCGGGAGGCGATTCTCCGCGCCCGCGCCGGATCTCCGGACCAGACGCTGGCGTTGAGCCCATAGGCCGAATCGTTGGCCAGACGCACCGCTTCTTCATCGGAACGCACGCGCATGATCGGCAGCACGGGACCAAAAGTTTCTTCCATCACGATTTTCATCCGGTGATCGGCATCGACCAAAACGGTCGGCGGCACAAACATCGAATGCGGATCAATCTGTCCTCCCGTCAGCACACGCGCCCCTTTTTCCTGCGCGTCTTCCAGATGATCCCGGACAATTTCCCGCTGCCTTGCAAACGTCATCGAACCGACGTCATCCGTCTCGCCGCTGCCCTGACGAATGGCAGCCGTTTTCTCCGCGACAAGCCGCTCGAATCGGTCATAGACCTGTTCATGCACATACACCCGTTCCACCGACATGCATACCTGTCCGCAATTGGTGAATCCTCCCCATACCGCCGCTTCGGCAGCGAGTTCCAGATCTGCGTCGTCGAGGACGATCATCGGATCTTTGCCGCCGAGTTCCAATACGACCGGAATCAAATGCTCCGCCGCTGCCGCCGCAATCTTTTTGCCTGTCGGCACGCTGCCCGTAAAGAAAATTGTATCCGGTTTCGCCGCGACAAGGGCTTGACCGGTCTCCCGTCCGCCGTGCAGCACTTGCACCACACCGTCCGGCAATTCGGCCGCCCGAAATGCGCGTTCCATCAGCAGTCCGGTCAAGGGGGTCACTTCCGAAGGTTTCAACAATACCGTATTGCCGCTTACCAACGCCGAGATCGCGGGAATCATCGACAGCTGAAAAGGATAATTCCAGGGTGAGATGACGGCCACCGCACCGATCGGCCGATAGGTAACATAGACCTTTTTTCCGATGAACACCGGTCCGCTTTTACGGCGTTGCGGCGCCAGGATTTTTCCGGCGTTTTTCTCAAAATACCGGATCGCGTCCACAGTGGTGTACACGTCCGCCGCCAGTGCGTCCATAAATACTTTGCCGGTGTCAAAGGCGATCTCCTTCGCCAGTTCGTCGGCGTGATCAGCCAAATAAAGCCGCAGCTTCCGAACGTAAGCGAGTCTTTCGGCAAGCGAAGTTTGGCCCCACCGGACAAACGCCTCCCGCGCCTTTGCCATCGCCGCCTGCACCTCGGCTTCCGTGTACTCGGCAAGAACTCCCCTCACCTCACCGGTGGCCGGATTTGTCAGTTCCAACAGTCCCATTGTTATTCCCCCTCCGTTCCTGACGCCTATTGAAAAAATCGATCATCTGCCGATGAATTCGAGCCACATCCACATGTTGGCGAACCTGTTCGGCCAAACGCCGATAGCTCTCCTCCCGCAGCGATTCAAACGACACCCGGTCGGCAAGCGGCGGCAGGTTCTTGCGCTTGCGGATGTCGTTCAACAGCATATGGCGAAATTCATCATTGTGAAAGATTCCATGAAAATAGGTGCCGATCAGCTTCCGCTCCGGATCTGTAAAACCGTCTTCCCGATTTTGCAGCCGGATAAAGGGCTCTGTATCGGCCAACGGTTCCGATTGGCCCATATGAATCTCGTATCCTTTCACTTGCAGCCGGTGTCCCGCACATACGGCGATTCCTTCCGACAACAGGGTCGTTTTGTCGGGATGCAGCGTGGTCGCCAGAGGAATCAGATCCAGTCCGTTGATCTCCGGACGTGTGGATTCGATCCCTAACGGATCGCGAATCAATCGTCCCATCATTTGATAGCCGCCGCAGATCCCAATGATCCGCAAGTTCGGGTTCTCATTGCGCCATTCCACAATCTGTTGCTCCAGTCCGTTTTCCCGTACAAACAACAGGTCTTCGATCGTGTTCTTGCTGCCGGGCAGAATCAGCAAGTCCGGATGGCCGAATTCGGCAGGTTCTGTGACAAAGCGGACATGACAATCCGGTTCCGTCATGAAGGGGTCAATATCTGTAAAATTGGAAATGCGCGGATACTGAATGACTGCGATCTCAATCCCTTTGTTTATATTCTTCGCAAGCGGAGAGCGATTTTGGTACTTGGCGATCGATAAGGAGTCTTCCGAATCCAGCCAGAGATTGTCCAAGTAGGGCATGACTCCCAGCACAGGTTTGCCGGTATAGAATTCCAGCCAGTCCAATCCCGGCTGCAGGAGAGAACGGTCACCGCGAAACTTGTTGATAATCACGCCGATTACCCGTTCCCGATCTGCAGGTTCCAACAACTGCAGCGTTCCGACAATGCTGGCAAACACGCCTCCCCGGTCGATATCCGCAACGAGAATGACCGGCGCATCGGCCATTCGGGCGACCCGCATGTTGACCAATTCCCGGTCGCTCAGATTGATTTCGGCCGGGCTGCCCGCCCCTTCCAGAACGATCCGTTCATACTGCTGCGACAGTCTTGCGTAAGCCGTTTGGATCACGGCAAAGCCGCGTTGAAAATACTCTTCCCGGTACGCTGCCGCTGCCAGATTGCCGATCGGTTTGCCAAGCTCCACAATCTGCGCCTGCGCATCCCCCGACGGCTTGATGAGAATCGGATTCATGTCGGCGACGGCGGCAATTCCGGCCGCCTCCGCCTGTACCCCCTGCGCCCGGCCGATCTCTTTCCCATCCGGTGTAATATACGAATTCAAAGACATATTTTGCGACTTAAAAGGGGCCGTCTTGTACCCCTCTTCCGCAAAAATCCGGCAAAAAGCGGTCACCAGCAAGCTTTTGCCGGCATCCGAACTGGTGCCTTGTATCATCAAGGGAATCGCTTTCCCATCTTCCATATGCGGCAACCTCCACTGAATGATCAACAAAGTGATGCTTTCCCACACAAATTGCTGCTTCTCTACCCGAATGCGGTCATCCCGATCAAACAAACGGCAAGAAACATCCAGGAGGTCCGTTTCATCAAATCTACAGTTACCTGAATATCATGCGCGTCAATCTGCCGCAGCGGCTCTCCCAATTTCGCGCGCAGGGAAGGAATCCCTTGGTAATAATTCGTCCCTCCCAATTGAATGCTCAAAGCGCCCGCAGTTCCCGCTTCCGTCCATCCGCTGTTCGGACTGGGGTGCAGCCTTGCATCGCGGCGAATGATCGTCCACGCGTGACGCCAGTTGAGACCCATCGTCCAACTGGCCGCGACCAGAAACATGGCGGCCAAACGGGCTGGCAGGTAATTGGCGGCGTCATCCAACCGCGCGGAGGCCCATCCCAAATTGCGATACCGTTCGTTTTTGTAGCCGACCATAGAATCCAGTGTGTTGACGGCACGATAGGCCATCGCCAAAGGAGCGCCGCCGATCGCGGCGTAAAACAAGGGGGACACGATGGCATCCACGATGTTTTCCGCTACCGTTTCGATCGCACCCCGCGCCACTTCCCGTTCGTCAAGTTGTTCCGTGTCTCTGCCCACCACCATTGACAGCGCTTTTCGCGCTTCCGGAAGTCTGGAGTCGGCAAGCCGCTGATAAATGCCGATTCCCGCCTCAGCCAATCCCTTCACTGCGATGGTGGAAGCAATCAACCCGACTTCCAGCGCCCGAGCCAGCCACGGATGGATCATCTCAGCCAGAGCGAGCAGCAGCTCGACAATCCCGTAACTGCCACCCGCCAACAGCAGGGGCAGCAGCATCCCCGCCCACTTGAGACGGGATTCTCTTCGTACATGCCGACGTATCCCATGTTCCAGCCAGACGATCACTTTCCCCATCCAGACCACCGGATGCGGAATCGCCCGGGGATCGCCGATCATCCGGTCTGTCAAATAGGCAGCCAGCAAGATCATCCAAGCAGACATGCGGCTCACCCCATCTCCGTTTGGGAATGGGCATGTCCGGCTGCCACCTCGTATACGGCCCGGTAAACCAACCGGCCGATGGCGTTGCCGATGGTGGTGGCCGTTCCGGCAAACAAGTGAGGATATGGATAGCGTGGGTTCTGCGTGATTGCCAAGACGATCGAATCGGTTGTCGTCCCAGTGGCCATCTGCCCTGTTTCATCGCGAATTTGCAGGTCCTGCAAGGCGGCGCTTTTCGCTTCCGTAGCCGTCAGGATGCCGTTCACCATGGCGGCCGGGGTCATCTGTGCATCCATCCAGAGCATGATGTTGATCGTCCCGGGCTGATAGGCGGAAAAAACAGTTCGCGGCGTTCCCGCCCGCGCCGCGTTGCTGGTGCCGACAGTCGCGCAGCAGATCATGGAGAATTGGTCCCCCTCCATTTCCTGCAGGGACGCCTGCCGGACATTCGCCGCCGTTTGCAGCCCGACAGTCTCTTCCAGGGAATAGCCCCAATCCAGAATCTTGCTGCGCATGCACGCCACGGGAGTGTCGCACCTGTAGGTCAGGGGCACCTGCCAATTGACGAAACGGCGTGCTGCCTGCAGACCGCCTCCCCACACAGCGCTGCTGATCGTTGCGCAGGTTGTCTTCGTTTCCGCCGCCAGATGATCCTCCCGCAATTCCATTGTAAAATCAGGCCATACTTCCGACCGGAAGCGAGTTTCCGTCCGAAACGGCTGCGCCATGCCCATCTTCCTCTCCTGAAAATCGCTTACTTCCCCCATGCCTGCAGCAAAACAAGCAGCACCAATGTGACCGTCTCGGTCCATTCGACCAACGCCCCGTAACAATCCCCGGTCAAACCGCCGAGCCTGCGATTCAAATAGACGGCAAACTGCCAGCTTATAAACAAAACCAGCGCCACTACAGCCAGACCGGCAGCGCTTTTCCACCACGCCGCTGCTGCTGCCAGAACAAGCAGATAAGCCAGCAAGTGTCCGCTGTTGATCCCGTTTCGCAGTCCGCTGCCAATCCCATTTTCCGATACGTACGGCCAATACCGGATGGCAGCCGACAGGACGAATCGCCCAAGCACCGGCGGCAGGACAAGCCATGCCCCGTGCTTCGCGAGCAGGATGTCATGCACTCCCGCCGTTTTGACGAGCAGCAGCAAAATCGCCGCCGTCACTCCCATGGCGCCTGACCGGCTGTCTTTCATGATCCGCAGCATCTCGTCCCGGCTGCGATTGCTTCCCAGACCGTCCGCCACATCCATCCAACCGTCCATATGCAGCCCGCCGGTAAGAAATACCCAGATGACAATGAGGAAAACGGCGGCCAGCAGGTTCGAAAAGAGGACATCGGCCATCGCCGCCGCTCCCCATAGGAGCAATCCGATGACGGCGCCGACGATTGGATAATAGGCGACGCTTTTTTGCCAGTCCTCGCCGGCAGCCGTATGGGATGCGGTGAGTGCCGGCGGTACCGGAATACGCGTCAAAAACGAGAGGGCGTAAAGAAACGGCTTCACTTCGATCATCCTTTCACTTTGAGCGGGATGCCGGAAAACAGGACGTACATTTCATCCGCCTGTTCGGCGATCCGTTGGTTGGCCTCGCCCAGCAGATCTTGAAACCGGCGTCCCAACGGCGACATGGCGACACCTCCCAGACCGACCTCGTCGGAGACGAGAATAACAGCGCCCTCTCCGCTTGCCTCACGGATCTCCCCGGCCCAGTCCATCAATTCCTGCAGGATCCGCTGTGCCTCTGACAGATCTGCTTGCTGTTGCTCCGGCAGTTCCAGCAATCGGTTGCTGATCCAGGATGTCAAACTGTCAATCAGCACTGCCGAGAACTTGTCGAGTGTACCGGTTGCAGACGGAAGCTGATCCGGCGACTCCAGCAATCCCCAATCGACCGGACGCCGTTGTTGATGAAGCCAAATGCGCCGTTCCATTTCTTCATCGAGTGCCCGTGCCGTTGCCACATACAGCACCGATCCGTCCTCGTCCGATCCTTTCGCGGCAGATCCTTGCCCGGCCAGTTTGCGTGCCAATTGTTCAGACAGCTGCTCGGCGAACCGGCTCTTTCCGGAGCGGACGCCGCCTGTGACAAACAGCAATTTCATGCCGGACTCCTCCTCTCTGCAAGGCCCATTTGTTGCTCATCGGATACGGCTGTCCCATCCAGCCAGCACGTCCTGCATCGCTTGCAGCAGCCGCTCATTCTCTTCCCGTGTCCGCACGGCAATCCGAAAATCATGCGGCGTCAGACCCGGATACATGGAACAGTCGCGAATCAGGATCCCTTTCTGCCCCAAACGGTATTGCAGATCGGCAGCTTGCAGTGCAGCCGGCAGCCGGACCAGCAGAAAATTCGCCCGCCCCGGCCACACCTGCCAACCGAATCGGGTACTGATCGATTCGGACAAGAAGCGGCGTTCTGCTCCGATCAAACTGCGGGTCTGCCGTTCATACTCCGTCTCCCGCAAACAAGCTTCTCCCGCTTCCAGTGCCAATCCATTGACACTCCACGTCACTTGTTTGCGCTTCATCTTAACGATTGTGTTCGGATGTGCCGCCGCATACCCCAAGCGCAGTCCGGGAATCGCATAAAACTTGGTCATTGAGCGAATCAAAATGACATTCGGATAATCTTCCAACTCCGGCAGCAATGAATGCTGCGCTTCTTCCGGCAAAAAATCGAGAAACGCTTCATCAACCACCAGATAGGTATCGCTGTCCTCTGCCCACCGGCCCAGCATTCGCAGTTCCTCCAGCCGATAGGCCAATCCTGTCGGATTGTTGGGATGCCCGATAAACACCATGTCCGTCTCCCGAAACAACCGGCGCAATTCCTCCAGATCCGGCTGCATCGCAAGTTCCGGTTTTCCCACACAAGATTGGACCTGGGCGCCAAATTGCAAGGCGAATTGTTCATATTCCAGAAAACCGGGATGCACCACGCCCACCTTGCCAGGCTGCAGCCCGAGAATCGCCAGCGACATGCACTCCGCCGCCCCGTTTCCGATCAGGATCGATTCCGGATTGACATGCAGCTTGTCGGAAAGTGCCTTGCGCAACCCGCGATGATCGGGATCCGGATAATGAACGATTCCCCGCAAACCGGCTTGCAGGACCTCCCTGACAGCTGCCGGCGGCCCTAACGGATTGATATTGGCGCTGAAATCCAAAAAATCGGTCTGCCGCAAACCGAATTCATCAGCCGCCGTTCGCAAGTCTCCGCCGTGGCCGAATTTTTCAATCCATCCCATCCGACTCGCTCCGTTCCGAAACCCCGGCCTGCTGAAAAGTCGCCATGTCCCGCATGATTCGCTGTGCCGTGTCAATCATCGGAAACAGCAGCGCAGCGCCTGTTCCTTCCCCCAAGCGCATGTTCATCTGCAGCATCGGTGACAGCCCCAATTGCTGCAGGGCAATCCTGTGTCCCGGCTCTTCCGACAAATGGGACGGTATCAGATACGACTTCGCTTGCGGCGCCAGCCGTACGGCACATAACGCCGCCACAGTCGAAATGAACCCGTCAATCAGCACCGGCGTCCGCCGAGATGCGGCGCCCAGGATCAATCCGGCCATGGCGCCGATCTCAAAGCCGCCCACCTTGTGCAGCACATCGATCGGATCGTTGGCATCAGGTCGGTGAAACAGCAGCGCCTGTTGAATGACGTTCATTTTGTGCTGCAGCGCCGCATCGGCAATGCCCGTTCCCCGTCCCGCCACTTCTTCCGGCGGTCTTCCGGAATACGCCGCCAACATGGCCGAACTGGCCGTTGTATTGCCGATTCCCATCTCGCCGGTGGCCAACAAATCGGCTCCGGCCTTTATTTGTTCCAGCGCCGCTTCGATTCCCGCTTCCAGCGACCGAATCGCCTGCTCCCGGGTCATCGCCGGTTCCCGCAGCATATTGCGGGTGCCGAGGGCGATTTTTTTGTCGACCAACCCGTCTGCGCGCGACAGGTCAGCCGCCACCCCCACATCGACACAGACGACCTTCGCGCCAGCCTGTCCGGCCATCACATTGACGGCTGCGCCGCCCGCCAGAAAATTAAGCACCATCTGTTCGGTGACGGCTTGCGGAAACGCGGACACCCCTTCTGCAACAACCCCGTGATCCGCCGCCATGACGACCACCCGCTTGTCGGCGTACTCTCTCTGCATATCTCCCGTTATCCCCGCCAATTGAACGGCAAGTTCCTCCAAACGCCCCAAACTTCCCTGCGGTTTGGTCAACTGGTTCAATCGGCTTTGCGTCTGCTGCATCGCGTTTTCGTCCAACGGTTGTATTTGGCTGATAATGTCGTGTAGCATCTTCATTCCTCCCCGGTTTTCGTGTCCCGATTCCAAACAAAAACGCCTCCATTTCCAAAGGGATATGAAGGCGCGAACAACTCGCTTCCTCGTCTTTCCTTTGACCCGAAGGAAATCCGTCGTTCAAACAGGCAGGTCTCCTGGCTCATGGATCAAGACTGTGTTTCTCCTTCCCGTCAGCCTATTCTGACAGTGGATCAATAAAACACAGCTCCCCACTTACAGTGGCGGGACCGCGTCGGATTTGCACCGAACTTCCCTTTTCACTTCGCTCTCGTTACAAGCAAAGACCTGTTTGAAACCATATGCACTTCTCGATTGTTAATTATACGGTACCTAAGAAGGGTCGACAATAGGAAAGCGGGAATTGTTCATCCAAGCTGTGAGGGGACATGCGGGAAAAAGGGTTCTTGGCAACAAAACGCGGAACTTGGCAGCCATTACACGGTCATCATAAGATCCGCCCGGCGTCCCAATCAAGAATGAAATTTGTCAATGAGGTGGGCTTTCCAGGAGAGGTATTTCAAATTCCTTGACGTTTCAAACGCAGGATTTCCTTATCGTGTTCCAGCCATTTCGCCGAAAAATATTCCTGATTGGCTTCGATTCGATCAAGCCGCTCTTCCATTCGGATTTGTCCTTCCTTCAGAGTTTCCACATCCGCTTTCAACTGGCTGACATCCGCTTTCAGTTGGTTGACATCCGCTTTCAACTGGCTGACATCGGCTTTCAGTTCGCTGATTCCTGCCTTCATGCCTTTCATGTCGGCACCCATTTCTTCAAGCCGTCCTATAATAGCTGTCAGAATCTCTTTTGTTTCATCCATTTTTGTCACCCCCTCGTCTTTTGATTTGAAATTTGAATTACCGGATAAAAATGCTCCGGTGCTTTCTATTCTATCATAATGCTCATACATAGTGTTGAATTTTTGATACATTTTCTATCAATTAAAATCGAAAACAGGTGAAACATTCAACCACACAAAACAGGCTCCCGCGATGTGTCGCTATAACACAACGCAAGAGCCTGCAGTCTTCACCCGCTCTACATTTTCGGCGTAAATGTCGTTTCATCCATCGGTCCCGTTCCCCACACCGCCTGAGGG
>JAGVBM010000211.1 GCA_020059765.1 Bacillota bacterium | reverse complement strand
CTTCGCATGTTTGCAAAGCCGCCAACGCTTCTGTCTGCAGTTGCTGCAATTGTTCTTTCATACGAATCCCCCCTGCTCATCACATGTGTTACAAACAAAAAAGCCCTCATCCCGAAAGGGACGAAAGGCATTGTTTCCGCGGTACCACCCTTGTTAGACAAAGCTGCACAGGACAAAGCTGCGCATGTTGTCTCACTTTTATTCGATAACGGGAATCTCCCGGCCCACCCTACCGCTCCATATTCAGGATCCGATTCGTTTTCGATCCTGCATGAGGTTCAGGCGGCAGCTTCGGAGTGAACTTCCGTGACATTTCCCTTGAAGATGCTTTCAGTCTGCGGCATCTCCTCCCTGTAAAGCGTCCTGTCCGTACTCTCTCCTGCATAGCTGTTACACATAGGAATTTTGTTTTCTAGTATAGTACAGTCAACCTCAGAACGCAACTTGATTTGTGTTAATTCGCAGGGACTATTCCTGTACCCTTCTTTGCCGGAAAGCTTCGTACAAGATCACACTGGAAGCGATGGCCGCATTAAGCGATTCAGCTTTACCAGGCATCGGCAGTGTAATCCAACGGGAAATTTCTTGACGAATTTCCCCGGAAATACCGTGCGCCTCCGAACCAATGACGATCGCCAAATTGCCTGTAAAATCCGCTCCATACAGATCGTCTCCCGCCTCCGTATCGGTTCCGACAATCGATACTTCGGCCCTTCTCAGCAGAGAAAACAGTTCCGGCAGATGGATTTGCATAACCGGCAGATGAAACAGTGACCCCATTGTGGCCCGAACCGTTTTCGGATTGTACAAATCGACGCTCCCTTTTCCTACGAAAACGGCCGTCGCATTCACCGCATCCGCCGAGCGGATCATCGTCCCCAAATTCCCCGGATCCTGAATGTTGTCCAATACCAGATACATGGGATTTGTACGGCTCGCAATCAGCCCCGGCGCATCATGCTGCAGCTTGCCGCATACGGCAACCACTCCCTGCGGCGTTTTGGTATCTGAGATATGTTCGATGACCGCTTGGCTGACTTCGATGATTTCCGTATCCAATGAGTAGGCCGCGTTCAGAACGCCGTCCAATTTTCCGCTGAGCAGCAATTCATCCTGCACCAAGACTGTTTCGACTGGAGCGGCTGAAACAAGCGCATCTTCCACGAGCCGAATGCCTTCAATCAAAAATCGGCCGCTTTGATCCCGGTATTTTTTCTGATTCAGCGCCGCCCATTCTTTCACGCGCGGATTGCGTGTCGAGAGTATCTGTTCCACGATTGCCACCTCTATGCTTCTTCTTCAAGATCCTGCAGATCTTCATTCTTTCCGATCACCACCAACACATCCCCTTTATGAATTTTATCGTTGGCCAATGGGGAAATATTGATTTTGTCATCCGTTTTAATCGCCATGACGTTGCACCTGTACTTGCGGCGAAAGTCCACTTCCGCCAGCGTTTTGCCGAGCATTTTTTCACCGGCCACAATTTCCGCCATACTGTAGTCGGGAGACAACTCGATGTAATCCAAAATATTGGGTGAGATCAGGTTGTGAGCCACCCGGACCCCCATGTCCCGTTCCGGATAGACGACTTTGTCGACCCCGATCTTCGACAGCACTTTCCCGTGCAGTTCATTTTGCGCTTTCGCAACGATATGTTTGACACCCTGTTCCTTCAGGATCAAAGCGGTCAGGATCGATGCCTGAATGTCCGCGCCGATCGCCACGACCACCACGTCAAAGTTGCGAATCCCCAACGCTTTCAGTGCATTTTCATCCGTAGAATCGGCCGTCACGGCATGGGTTACATAATCAACTGCATCCTGCACCTTGTCCTCGTCCGTATCCATTCCCAATACTTCATACTCCATTCCATACAACGTTTTGGCAACACTCGTCCCAAAACGCCCCAATCCGATGATCGCGTACTGTTTCAATCTGAAAACCTCCTCAACCCACAAACAGTTTTTCTTCCGGATATTTCACCAATTCTTTTTCGGTTCCCCGTACCATCAATGCCAAGACCAGCGTCACAGGACCTACCCGTCCAATAAACATGGTGATGATGATGACAAACTTGCCAAGACTCGACAATTCCGGAGTCAGATTGGTCGACAAACCGACCGTGCCGAAAGCGGAAGTCGCTTCGAATAAAAGGCGCAGAAATTCTTTCTGTTCGGTGATTGTCAGAATAAAGGTTACCAAAATCACCAACAACGCCGCAATCACCGTCACGGCAAACGCCTTGTGAATCGTTTTCGGATCGATTCGTTTGCGAAACGCCACCGTGCTGTCTTTGCCGGTGATAATGCCGTAAACATACAGCAGAATCGCGATCATGGTCACCGTTTTGATCCCGCCGCCGGTGGAACCGGGGGAAGCACCGATAAACATCAACAAGGTCGTCCACAGTTTGGACGTATCTGTAATGGCGCCATAATCGATTGTCGCGTAACCGGCGGTTCTTGCAGTGGTCGAGGCGAACAGGGAAGCCAGCAGTTTATCGCCCCACGTCAATGCACCGAGAGTTTTCGGGTTGTTCATTTCCAGCAGCAAATATCCGACAGCCCCGATCACCAGCAGACCCGCCGTCGTCACCAGCACCAGTTTCGAGTGGAGCGACAGCCGACTCGGCTTCGGCGCTTTCCACACATCCACCAAAACGGTGAATCCGATCCCGCCAACGACAATCAACAGCATCACCACCGCATTGATCACGGGATCGCTGACAAATTCCGTCAGGCTTCTATAATCCCCGAACAGGTCGAATCCCGCATTGGAAAAGGCGGAAATCGCGTGAAAGATCCCGAAATAAATTGCTTGCGGCCACGGCATCAGGGTCGCCAAACGCATCGCCAGGATCGCAGCAAAAAACAGCTCGATGCCGATTGTGATCAATACAAT
>JAGVBM010000205.1 GCA_020059765.1 Bacillota bacterium | reverse complement strand
TCGCTAGGTCGCGAGCATCATGACATCGAACAACAAGAAGAAATCATCAACCGCTTGTTGGGACATCCCGAAACCCTTGACGAGGATCAATTGCTGGTGGCTTATCGGGAAGATGGAAAAGTATATGTTTACAATAATTAAGTAAACTGAACATGAACATACCAGTTCGGAGAACTGAAGAAGCATGGCAAGACTGGAGGAATTCTGTGAGGATCTTGTTTATAGGCGATATTGTAGGTCATCCGGGTCGCGCTATTGTGGAAGGCCGCATGCCTGAACTTCTGGATCAATACCGTCCGGATCTGGTGATTGCAAACGCCGAGAATATGGCGAACGGACGCGGTTTGACACCGAAGTTGGCAGAGATGTTGTTTGATGCGAATGTTGATATTCTGACAACGGGCAATCATGTGTGGGACAATCGGGAAATCTACGGGTATATGGACAACGACCGACGCATTGTGCGACCGGCCAATTTTCCGAAAGGAGTCCCAGGTCTCGGTTACACGTTAGTGAAAGTGGGCACGGTTCAAGTTGCGGTGATCAACTTGATGGGGCGTGTATTTATGGGAGATTATGATTCTCCCTTTGCGGTCATTGACCACATTCTGGAGGAGATTCAAGCCGTCACGAAGCATGTGTTTATCGATTTTCATGCGGAGGCGACATCAGAAAAATTGGCATTCGCTTATTATGTGGATGGCCGGGTTTCGGCGGTTGTCGGTACGCATACTCACGTACAAACTGCTGATGAACGAATCTTTCCGGGTGGAACGGCATACATAACGGATGTGGGAATGTGCGGTCCGATCGACAGTATTATCGGGATGAAAAAAGAGCAAGTGCTGCAACGATTCCTGACCCAGATGCCTGTACGTTTCGAAGTGGAAACGGGGCCCGCCATGTTAAATGCGGTGGTTGTGGAACTGGCGGAAAATGGACAGGCGTCATCGATTTCGAGAATTTGTCTTAAATAAAAGTTAAAACTTTTTGCTCTTGGACAAAATTTTTAGAAAATTTACATCCGAATGAAGGAATTTTCTGAATGACCTCGAATATAGTAAAAGTGAGTCGCAGAAAAACTTTCAGTAGTGGAGGTACAGTCTATGGAGGTATTAAAAGTTTCAGCAAAGTCCAACCCTAACTCTGTGGCCGGCGCACTTGCAGGCGTACTCCGCGAACGGGGTGCTGCTGAACTTCAAGCTATCGGGGCGGGCGCGCTCAATCAAGCTATTAAAGCGGTCGCGATTGCAAGAGGATTTGTAGCACCCAGTGGCGTTGACCTGATTTGCATTCCGGCATTTACCGACATTCAAATTGACGGCGAAGAACGCACTGCCATCAAATTGATTGTCGAACCGAGATAAAAAGCACTTATCTGTTCTTTCATGAGTCGCCTGTTTACATTTCGTAAACAGGACTTTCTTATTTAACGGGAGGATCTGATGGATATGAAACCTTTTTTAATTGATGCTCATGCGGATATTCTTTATCGAATGGAAACGGAACACGCGGACTTTTATGATCCCGCCTCCCCGCTGCATCTCAGTTATTCAAAGCTGGAAGCGGCCGGTATCGATCTGCAGGTTTTCGCTTTATATGTGAACCCGCCTTATACCCCCTATGAACATTTGGCCAAACTCCTGGCCTACATTGACCTCTTTCGTACGAATGTATGTGTGGAACAAGGCATTCTTCCGGTTGCTTCCTATAAAGAAATAGAACAAAATGCGAGTGCCGGACGCAGATCCGGGTTGTTGTCGATTGAAGGGGGCGACTTTTTGGTTGATGATCTGCGGCCGATGCGGGTAATGTATTCTTTGGGTGTACGGGCCATGGGATTAACGTGGAATCACGGCAATGCGATTGCGGACGGAGTGGGAGAAGAGAATGACCGGGGCTTGACGACCTTTGGACGGATGGTGGTTCAGGAAATGAACCGTTTGGGAATGATCGTTGATGTATCCCATTTGGCTGCAAAAGGGGTTTCGGATGTGCTGGAGTATTCGTCAGCCCCTATTCTTGCATCTCATTCAAATGCAAGATCGGTCCATCCTCATCGACGAAACCTGGACGATGAACAAATTCGCGGAATCATTCAAAACGGCGGCGTGATCGGCATGACTTTTGTTCCCTACTTTGTGGCAGAAGGGAAGGCGTATATTACTGATTTGTTGCGGCATGTCGATCATATTCTGTCCCTCGGCGGAGAAGATCATCTGGGGATTGGCTCTGATTTTGACGGAATCACGGAAACGATGGTGGATTTGAAGTCCGGTTTGGACTATCCGAAACTGTTGGAAACTTTGGAGAAAGAATATGGCCGCTCTGTTACGGCTAAAATATGTGGCGGCAATTTTTTGCGGATTTTTCGGGAGATCTTGCAGTAGGAGGCTATTATGCAGGGAATGTATGATTTGCACGTGCACACCACCGCCTCGGACGGAACGTTTGCCCCCCGCCAGCTTGTTGAATATGCGAAAGAAAGAGGCTTGGCCGGAATCGGCATCACGGATCACGATACGACGGACGGAATTGAAGAAGCGATTGTGACGGGACATAAATTGGGTATCGAGATTATTCCGGGAGTTGAAATCAATACGGAATTTGAAGGGAAAGAAGTACATGTACTCGGGTACTATTTCGACCGGAATGCGGATTCGCTGCAGACTCTGTTTGCGACACTGCGATCGGAACGAACGCGGCGGATGGAACGGATTCTTGCCAAATTGACAAGTCTCGATATTGAGATTCGAGCGGATGAGGTTCTGCAAGAGGCGGGCGCAGGGGCCATCGGACGTCCGCATGTAGCAAGGGTTTTGATTCGGAAAGGAATTGCACGGGATATGCGTGAAGCGTTTGACCGATTTTTGGGACGAGATGGTGCAGCTTATGTGGAACGGTACAAGCTCCACCCGGCTGACGCGATTCGTCAGATCCTGCAGGCCGGTGGAGTGCCGATATTGGCCCATCCGGGACTGGTAGGGAAAGATGCTTTGATTGAAGAAATGATTCCCGCCGGTCTAATGGGGATAGAAGTTGCCCATCCGGATCATCCGCCTGCTCTCAGAGAAAGCTATGCATACCTGGCGAATCGGTTACACTTGATCGCAACAGGAGGATCGGATTTCCATGGTTCTGGTGCCGAACATCGCGGAGATCTGGGGTCAGTGACGGTGGATCAGTCGGTGATCAGACAATTGAAGGAAAAATCCGGAGTGTTTTAATCCTTTCGTTATGGGAATATACTGATGTATACGCCATCATGAGGGGTGACTTCTCCAATGGACGCTCAAGAGTACTTACGGATAGAGGAGAAGGTCCGTGAATTGGAAAAGAAGATTCATCATTTGCGAACTGGACGCCGTGTATTGATGAATTTGCTGGAACATTCGACCCAGGAAAGATTGCGACAGATTGTTCGGCTGGAAAAGGAAATTCAAGCCTTGAAGAAAAGAAATCTCCGATATGCCATGGAATTGTTTCACTTAAGAACAACTGACAAGCCAAATCAAAAAGAGGATTGAACTACACTGCAGACCCCTTCAATCGGAAGGGGTTTTGTAATGTCAAATCAGATATGATATAAATTGATAAGAAATAGGAAGCTTTTCCGAGGAAATCAAATTTTTCGTGGAAATTCGATAAAATAAGATGTTTTTTTCAACCACTCATGGTGCATGCAGAAGGGAAGAAATGCCATGCAGGTTGTCATTCTTGGAGAATCGGCTCCCTATCCGGCCCCGGGAGGAGCGACTGCCGGTTACCTGGTGCAAACCGAAGAGGGAGTGTTCCTGATCGATTGCGGAAGCGGGGTTTTTGCGGAAATGGTTCGACATATTTCGCTGTCTGCGTTGAAAGGGGTCATTATCACTCACTACCACGCCGATCATGTGGCCGATTTGGGTGTATTGCAATATGCGGTGATGGTGGAACGGATGCGAGGAAAACGGCAAGAACCGCTGATTGTATACGCGAATCAGAATCCTCCGGAAAAGTTTCTAGAGGTATCGTATCGGGACCATGTAAAAGCCGTTCCGCTGCAATCGGACAGCAGAATCAGGTTGTGCGGCTGCGACATCACTTTTACGGATGCCAATCATGCGGTTCCCTGTTTGGCGATAGCGGTGGAATCAAACGGAAAGAAATTTGTCTTTTCCGGCGATACGGGGCCGAGCGAATCGGTTGAGGCGCTTGCGCGAAATGCGGACCTCTTTTTATGTGAAGCGACGTGGATGATGCATGAACAAGGTTCTGCATCTGCTGGCCATTTGACCACCCTGCAGGCTGCAGAAATGGCAACCCGGGCACATGTAAAAAATCTGTGTTTGACCCATATCGACCCTGCATATGACAAGGAAGCAGTGCGCAAAGAGGCCGAATTCTTTTTTCAGCGGAATGTGCAAATCGCCAGCAAGGGGATGCTGTTGGAAATATGACGTTTTGCGCCTGGACACTCTATGCATCATCTTTGTGAAGCAGACGGACCATCTGCAGATTCCAAGATTTGAATTAAAATGACCCGCAGTTGCCTGCGGGTCGCCGCAACATCCAATTACCTTCCACGGCCAAGCTTCTCGTGCATTTGCCGTTTAAGGGCCTTGTGGGTGAAATCCCACTTGGTGTATTGGACTTTTTGCGACTTTTTTTCCCGGGGACGCGGAATTCCGGGAGGCTTGTACAGTTCGGTGGCAAATTCTTCCCTTGCAAAATCGAATTTGTTTCGGAAGATGTCCTTGTGATTTGGCATAGGATTCCCACCTTTCACTGTACTGTTCGTTAGCCTGCCCGTTAGACAGATCGCTTATCAAAAAGGAGTCAAATGAAATGAATCGAATTCGTATCGCCATGTTGTTGTTTTCTACGGTATTGCTAGCAACTGGATGCGGCCGGGAGGATTCGAAATCCGTCGGACAAGACGGCAATTTTTCCGGTAAACTGACCACTTCGCCGAACCCGCCCAGTGCAAAGAGTCCGGCACAGTTTACGCTCGCGCTTAATGACCGTTCCGGCCAACCGGTGCCGAATGCCACAGTCGAACTTCATTTGGAAATGAAAGAGATGGACCACGGCCGTAATGTGGTGGAAATGAAACAGGGCGAAAAGCCGGGCGTTTATACAGGTACCGGAAAATTTGCAATGGATCAGACTTGGGAAGTCTATGCACGGATTCAGAGTTCACACGAAAGAGCAACTTTAAAATTTCAGATTCAGGTCCAACCTTGATTCGGTTCAAATCGATTGCACAGTAAGTCATAATCCGGCCACAGTGTAAGCTGTTGCTGGATTTTTATCATTTTAAAAATGGGCGGTTCCGCGAGTACCCAACTATTGTGCCCGGCATAGGATATAGGGACAGATGACCAGGGGCATCTGAAGGGTGTGCGGGAACGTCGGCCTATAACCGATTCACATACGGGCGGATGCACCTAATGCATATGTCACGCATAGCATGTAGTACATTTTGCGCTATGCAACGTATTGGGCTATGGTTTATGCGAGCTGAAGCTGATAACCGATGGCCTGCACGTTACTTACTTGAAAGAGGAGGTAGCTGAATGGCACACTTTGACAAGGATGTACGTTGCCGGGAGATCTATACGCAAGCCGTTTGCGGAAAAGGCAGCAAATATTCGCAGACAACGTACACCATGCGTCCTGCCAACCGGCCATCCACAATCGGCGGATGCTGGGTAATGAATCACTCGTGCGATGCGGAATTGGTCGGAGATTTTGTCGAGGTGCATGGCAGATTTGACGTAAACGTATGGTATTCCTACAACGGCAACACGGAAACAGGGGTAGCAAAGGATACTGTTTCTTACATTCAACAAGTTCCCTTGCGTGAACTGGATCCGTTGGCAACTCGGGAAGGCATGCAAGTGTCGGTGAAGGTTCTGCAGCAGCCGAATTGTTTGGACGCGACCATTGTTGACGGAGGTAACGAAATTTTGGTTCGGGTAGAAAAAGAACTTTCCGTGGAAGTCATGGGCAGAACAAAAGTGTATGTTCTGGTCAGCGACCCACCCAGTGAAAAAGATGACGAACCGTTGGAAGAGGATATCTTCGAAGATGACGAAGAGTTTGAGGATTAACGCGACGCACTCCTGCGTCGCTCGTTTTTTCCTTATGGGCTGCAGAGCCCCTTTTTTCTTTCCGTGACGAAAGGAGAACAGCAAATGGTTGGAAAAGGTAAAGTGAAAATTTTGCGGAATCGACAACGAACCATCCGTCTTCCAAAACCATGGGCAGAGTCGTTTCAATGGAAAGACGGCGACAAAATACTCGTGACGGCCGGAAAGCGCTATATGAGAGCCATCGTTCAATCACACAAGAAATCCCATCTTTCTCTTTCGCAAGATGTAATTGAATACTTGCTTTTGCCTCCTGTGCCGCTGAGCTGGAAAGTGGAAAAAGATCGGATTCGATTTGGGCCGTTTGTTGCCGCGTATGCAATATACAGTGAAAGATTGAAAGATCCTTTTTCCAGCAACACGGGAGTGTTTCAGGATATGACCAAACTTGCCAACGACTTGCATGTTCCGTTTTATGTCATTTCCGCAGGCGGTCTCGATCATGAAAACAAGCTGGCTCTCAGTTGGTTATTCGATTCGCGTACCGGATACTGGCGGCAGCGGCCGTGTCCTTGGCCTGATTTTTTTATTCGGAAAAATATTTATACGCCGGTGAAATGGAAGAAAGTGATTGAACAGGAAGCGGCCTGGCTGGAAATGGATCACGGAGAGATGTTGTCCCGTACCATCGGCTCGAAATGGGACGTCTACCGCATGATATCCGACGATCCCGATTTGACTTCCTATCTTCCCCATACCAATCGGATACAAACGGTACGCGACATCTTCCGCCTGTTGAAACGTTTTCCGGTTGTGTATGTCAAACCTGTATGGGGAATGCAGGGAAAGCATGTTTATCGCGTCAGCCGCAAGTCATTGGGAAAGATTCAAATTGAATTTCAAGTTGCCGATCAAATTCGTTCGCTTCAATTCAATGTGGCCAAAAGTCGCGGTTGGATGAGCAGAAGGTTTTTGGGACAGAGCGGTTATCTTGTTCAACAAGGAATTGACCTGATTCAAGATGAGTACGGGCGTACGGCGGATTTTCGATGGTTGATTCAGAAAAACGGAGAAGGAATATGGAGTGTGACAGCCCGGGTAGCCCGGGTGGCCAGAAAAGGGTGGCTGACTACCAATGTGTCGACCGGCGGAGATGCAGTGGATGCTTATGATTTTTTGCGACTGGCAGGTTTTCGTGGCGACGAAATCACAAAAAGTATTCAACAAATGGACGACCTTTCGCTGCAAATCGTCAACCGTTTGGAAAATAAAGTGGGCTCAATGGGTGAGTTGGGGATCGATTTCGGCTTGGATAAAACAGGGCATCCCTGGCTGATCGAAGTCAATCCAAGGCCCGGGAGGAAAATGTTGAAGATGTTGGATCAAAAACTTAGGGAACTGTCACTCCGACGGCCTCTTGAATATGCTAAGTATACAGTTGGATTTAGCGACCGTTCCATCTTCTAGATTTTCTGACGGAAGTGGGGAGATGCGCGTTGATTAAAGTACCCATCACGATTACATCTGTCTCCTCTGCTTACCGGGGGGTCATCTTTCTGTCCAAAACGGTATGCAAAGATCTGCGAATCCAACCCGGAAGCTATCAAGTTCGCTGCGGTGGAATCACCTCTCAGATTCGCGTCATGAATCCTTTGGTTGCAGGGCGGAAATCGTTTTCCTGTACTCCGGATGTAATTGATCAGTTGGCATTGGCTGAAGGAAGCAATTTGAATCTGTATTACAAGGATGAGATCCTGCACATCGGGCCCGTTTTCGGGATTCTTGCAAATCTGAAATTTCAAAATGGGGAAATTCGCGGTCAGCAAATTCCTATATTCGAACACTTGCTGACCCTTGCTGCGGATGAACGAATGTTTGCCTATGTGTTCGGGATGCAGGAGATGCTGTCACAAACAGGATTCAAGTCAACCCTCCGCGGATATGTCATGCAAAAGAAAAACGGAGTCGTAAAGTGGAACATGCGCGATGTACCGTTTCCTGACGTTGTCTACGATCAAATCGTCTCCCGCAAGTTTGAAAAACTTCCCGATGTAGCAGCCATGAAGCAAGAACTGGTCAAAACTTTGGGGAATTCCTACTTTAATCAGGGGTTTTTTGACAAGTGGCAGGTTCATCAATGGTTGACGGAACATGAAACGACGAAAGATTACTTGCCGGCAACCATCAAGCATCAAGATCCGGATCAAACAGCCGCCTTCCTCGAACAGCATAAACAGGTCTACATGAAGCCGATTCACGGTTCCCTCGGCATGGGAATTATCAAAGTACTGCGCTTAGCTGACGGACGGTATTACTACCAGATCAAAGGACAAAGAGGGATTCAAACGCAAGGGTACACCCAATCCGCAAAAGGACTGCTCAAGAAACTGAAAAAACGTTTGACCAAAAGATCCTATATTGTGCAAGAAGCGCTGCACTTGCAAACCTATTTGGATCGACCGTTTGATATTCGGATTCTTATGCAAAAAGGCAAGAATGGAAAATGGATACGTACAAAAGCGGTTTGCCGGATCGCCCAATCGGGAGATATAACGTCCAATTTGAGCAGCGGCGGGGAAGCTCTCCCTCTCTTGAAAATACTGAAAGAGATCTATCCCGGCAAAGAAGATGTTAAAAAAATACAGCGTAAAATACGCAGCCTGGTCAATACGATTCCACCTGTCATGGAGCAGGTATCCGGCATGCAATTGGGAGAGATGGGGCTTGATATCGGAATAGACAACAGTGGAAATGTCTGGATTATTGAAGTGAATTCGAAGCCTTGGAAAAAACCGGTTACCGAACAAGGTTCAATGGAGATTGTTATGGAATCCTTCCGCCGTCCGCTTCTCTACGGAAAGTATCTGACAGGAACTGCGTAAATCGTTGATCTGGAGAAAGGAGATCCGAAATGGGGTACCTGCTTCTGCACTCGGGACAACCGACAGCGAAGAGGATTTTACGACGGATTACCCTACTTACCGGGGTAGAGAGTATGGACCCAGTCACCAGTCAGGATCGGGTTATTCGTTGGGGGAATGTGGATGGAAGAGAATATTGGCTGGAGCATGTGCTGAACGTGAGAGAAGCGATTCAAGCTACGCGGACGCGCCAACAAATGCTCTCCATCCTGCAGATGAACGGAATTCGATGCCCGCTTTCGAGTGAATCGGGTCAGGAGAAACAAATTGTTCTGTCCCGCCATTACCGAGTGCCGGTTTTCAACATGCGAGCTCTTTCCATGTATAGATCTGATGGAAAATCTATCTGGCTGGATCGTCGAATTTCCCAGATCAACCATCATTTTCGGGAAGTTTCGCTCGATGAAGATCGGTACGCAGTAAGGGTGACCCGCCTGGCTGTTCGTGCGGTTCATGCATTGGGGTTGGATTTTGGACTGGTCAGCCTGGGAATTACTCCTCGCGGATTCGCATATGTGTTGGATGTATCACCGGCTCCTGCTTTGAAAGACAAATTGTTGGATGAGTATGTGGATGGAATTCGCAATTGGATCAAGATTAACGAGTCGCCTGTTCCCGCCAATTTTGTCATGGGAACGGATCTCGAATTCATGCTTCGTAATGGGGAAGGGAAAATGGTGCTTGCATCCAAGTTTCTTCCGCGTCAAGGGAAAGTAGGCAGTGATGCGCTAAGTATAGGGAGGGACGGACGCCGGTTTCCATTGGCTGAAATTCGTCCCGACCCCACCACTTCTCCACTGCGTCTCGTAAAAAACATAGAAGAGACTTTACGGGAAGCCAAGCAGTTGATCCCTAGCCGGATCCAGTGGTTGGCTGGTTCCATGCCGTTTCAGCGATACGGG
>JAGVBM010000222.1 GCA_020059765.1 Bacillota bacterium | reverse complement strand
CTGCTGGAGCAGTTAGGCGATTTGGCGGGCAAAAAGATTGCGGTGCTCGGTCTGTCCTTTAAACCGAACACGAATGATGTGCGGGAAGCCCCTTCTTTGACCGTCATTCCGCGGATTGCCCAATTGGGAGGAACCGTGGTTGCCTATGATCCCGTGGTCGAAACGGAAACCCTTGGACAACGCTATTCTTTCACATCGGCAACAGACCCGTACGAAGCGCTGGTTGCGGCTGATGCAGCGGTAATCCTGACGGAATGGGAAGAATTTTACGGACTGGATCTGGAACGGGTGCGCAGCCGCATGAAGCATCCGTTGATTATCGATGGCCGAAATCTGTTTGCGCCGCATATCATGCAAGAGCTCGGGTTCATCTATATTCCGGTCGGCATTTCCGACAAACTGTGGAAAGATGCGGTTCTTCCGAGGGTATAACATGAGAGTATAACATGAGAGTATGATAAAAGAAGCATATGAAACACGGAGAACGGTCTGGAACGTTCTCTATTTTTATAGATACGCTCAGTTCTTATCACAGTGGAGGCTCGCTTTATATGTGATATAATCACTTAGAAGCACATGCTTTGTACCAAAACGTTCCTTTATTTTCCTTTTTTATGGCCTTTAATGACACAAAAGATCTCGTTGTAAGATCAGACGCGCGTAGGAAAATGATATTTCCGGATAACTTTGCATAGGAAAGGTTTACATTATCTACAGGAAAGAACGTCAAATCGTTCTCGCATTCTTGATTAGTGATACACGTATTGCTATAGTAGTTGGAGCATTGACCTATGCACTTGCAGTAAAGAAAGGTGAGCTTATGCTGCTAGGTTTACTCTTCTCTCTTATATGGGCATCTGCGGCTGTTGCGGCGAAAATTGGTCTGCATTCGGCCCCGCCATTAGCTCTTGCTACCATTCGATTTGTTGTGGCCGGTCTCTTACTTTTTCTGTATGTTTATGCAGGTCAGGCCGGTAAGTTCCCTTGGCCAAAACGGGGAGAATGGCGTGCATTGCTTCTTCTCGGACTATTGAATACCACGTTGTATCTGGGTCTGACATTCTGGGCACTTAAGTCTGTTTCAGCAGGTTTGTTTAATTTGTTCGTTGCAGCGAATCCATTCGTGGTTGCCTTACTTTCCTTCTTCTGGTTGAAAAGGGGCATTTTGTTGAAAGAATGGCTGGGAATGATTACAGCAGCAGCTGGCCTGTTCATAGCGGTATATCCTTCCCTAAAAGGCAGTTATTCAACAGGAACAGGTTTGATCTTGTTGGCTGTCGGAATGATTTCTATGGCAATTGGAAGCGTCTATTTTCAAAAGTTGAAAATGAACCTACCCGGCATTGTGATAAATACTTGGCAAATCACTTTTGGCGGCATCCTGTTGATCCCGCCAACCTTGATACTCGAAAGAGATGCCCCTGTCAGTTATGACAAATTTTTTATTGGATCACTGGCCTGGTTGGTACTCGCTGTTTCCATTGGTGCCATGTTACTCTGGTTCTATTTGTTGAAACAAGATGCAGTGAAAGCGAATAATTGGCTGTTTTTGACACCTGTTTTTGGATTTGTTTTAGCTTTCATTTTTTTGGGTGAACCGTTTACAATTTACGACCTGATAGCAACGGTTCTTGTTATTGGCGGATTGTTTCTGTCTGGAAATCTTAAACTTGGCCAAGCAACAAATTCCCCGCTTCAAAGTTCCAACAGAGAAACATCTATGTGAACCAGCGACGGCCCAGGACAGTGCTCATCGTTGTGAATGGTAACGTCACGTCGCTGTAGCCTCTGGCAGATTCGGAGGCACCCCGTCAATCGCCCCCCAGCATAAGAGCTTCCGTATAAGAAGTATCCTCCCAATTAGATTCACCGTTTTGCCATCCAGTTACAATTATTTAACAATTGCCTTACATGGAATACACAATCCAGTGATACGATGGTGACACTCAGTCGAATTTTGGATGATTTTGTCGCGATGGGAGCAAGGGGGGTATTTGTTTTGGAAAACACGCGAGTCCATATCATGCTTTTGGCGGACAGCGTCAATAATGCCGAGTTTTCCGAACAGATCAGCAGCCGGTTGAAAGAACATTCAATCGGCATTATCTATTACGACATTAAGAAATTTGAACTTCTGGAAAAGAAATATGGACATACAACGTGCAGCCATATTCTGTTGTCGCTGCAGCAAATGATCATCGACGTTCAAAGATCGGGCTCCATCGGGTTGTTTTCCTACAGGATGATCGGGGATGACACGTTTCTGTTTCTGACGGTACCGGAGCAAAGCGCGAAAGACCAGACGGTGTACGTTCATCAGGTGGCGGAACAGCTGCGCTTGGAGTTGCAGCAGCGGTTGAATGACATGTTCGCTTTTCAGAACGATGAGATTGAATTGTATATGGGGGCCGCGCTTTTAAATCCCAGCCTCGAACGCAGTTTTGAGACGATTTTCTATAATGCGGTCAAACAGGTGATTCTTGATGCCAAGAGCGGGGCAGACATGGAATATCGGCTGCTGCAGGCGGAATTTTACGAGATTCTGGAGAACCGTTCCATCCAGATGCATTATCAACCGATTGTTTCCCTTGTAACCGGCGAGGTATATGCCTACGAGGCTCTAAGCCGCGGACCGAAAGACAGTTATTTCGCATCGCCTCTTAACTTGTTCCAATTTGCCGAGAAAGAAAACAGTCTGTACGCTTTGGAGAAGATCGCGCGGGACTTGGCCATCCAAGGTTTTTTTTCCTTGGGGCCTCGACAAAAGTTGTTTATCAACATGAATGCGAATGTGATTAATGATCCGAATTTCACAACCGGACAAACCATCAAACTGCTGGAACAAATGAAAGTGTCTCCGCAAGACGTGGTTTTTGAAATTACCGAACGGAATTCCATCGAGGATTTTTCCACGGCCACCAAGGCGCTGGAGAATTACCGAAAGCAGGGGTACCGAATTGCGATTGACGATGCGGGTGCCGGCTATTCTTCATTGCAGGCGATCGCCGAATTGCGGCCGGATTATATTAAGATCGATCGTTCATTGATCCATAATATCAACCAAGACAAGATGAAAGAAATTCTACTTGAATCACTTGTACTTTTGGCGCAAAAAATCAATGCGACAATTATTGCGGAAGGTATTGAAACCTACGAAGAATTGAATGCTGTGATTCGATTGGGTGCACAATTTGGACAAGGATTTCTTTTAGGACGTCCGCAACCTGAACTGATTTCTGTATCGCAAAATGTACGAACACATATTTTGAACGAAAAAAGTCGAAAATCCGACTCGAGTGGAATAGGGATTATGGTGGGTACCATTGTCCATCTTGTCAAAACGTTTGCTGAAGATGTGCTGGTATCGGAAGTAACCAATTACTTCAACCGATTTGAAGTGGAACAAGGAGTTGTAATTGTAAGGGGAGACAAGCCGGTTGGGATTGTCATGAGGGACAAACTATTTCAAATTTTGGCTTCCCAATACGGTGTCTCGCTTTTTTGGAATAAAAGCATTACCAAAGTAATGGATGGTTACCCGTTGATTGTAGAAGAAAATGCACTGGTTGAAGATGTATCGCGTTTGGCGATGACGCGTGCGCACAATCGGATATACGATCTGGTGGTGGTCACCCGTCAAGGATCACTGATTGGTATTGTCACAATCCAATCGATTCTGGACACCATGTCGAATGCTGTGATGAAGTACGCTCGCGACGCAAACCCTTTGACGGGACTCCCTGGAAATCAACGGATCCAGCGGGAAATGATGATGCGAATCGCCTTAAAGCAACCATTCGCGATTTTATATATTGATATCGATCATTTCAAATGGTTTAACGATACATTTGGTTTTCAACAAGGAGACAGGGTGATCCAGTATCTGGCAAACATTCTGCAACAGGCCGTGCTCCACCGTCGAGAGGAAGAAGATCTGGTCGGGCATATCGGTGGAGACGATTTTATTATCATCACGAATCATCCGAACGTTTCGGAGCTGTCAGCCGAGATTATTGCGAATTTTGACAGAGGAATTGTCAGTTTTTACGATGAACAGAAGATGACGGATGTGCTGTGCGACATCAATGAAAAAATATGCCGGGTTAAAGATCGTTACGGAAACGAAGTGCTGGCCAACGGTATCTCGATTTCGATTGCTCTGCTGGAGTTTTCCGGCAAGAAAACGGAACTG
>JAGVBM010000261.1 GCA_020059765.1 Bacillota bacterium | reverse complement strand
GAGCAATTGGAGCAGGATTATCTTCGTCTGCGGAAAGAACCGGACTTTCAGCAGCAGTTGGCGACCCTCTTGCGGGAATATTCCGGCCGCCTGACACCGCTGTATTTTGCAAGCCAGCTGACGAATGAGCTTAACGGTGCGAAAATTTATTTGAAGCGGGAAGATTTGAACCATACGGGCGCTCATAAGATTAACAATACATTGGGACAAGGATTGCTTGCCAAATATACGGGAAAAAAACGGGTGATCGCCGAAACCGGGGCCGGTCAACACGGAGTGGCTACGGCAACTGTCGCTGCATTGCTCGGCTTGCAATGCACCGTATTCATGGGCGAGGAGGATATCAGACGGCAAGAGTTGAATGTATTTCGCATGAAGTTGCTGGGAGCCGAGGTGATTCCGGCGACATCCGGCACGCGAACTTTGAAAGACGCCACCAACGAAGCGATTCGTCACTGGGTGGAGCATGTGGAAGACACCTTTTACATTATCGGATCGGTGGTGGGTCCCCATCCCTATCCAATGATGGTGCGGGACTTTCAGCGAATTATCGGCGATGAAACGAAGCAGCAGTTCTTGCAGAAGGAAGGCCGTTTGCCTGATGAAATTGTTGCCAGTGTCGGAGGCGGCTCGAATGCCATGGGCATCTTTTTCCCGTTCCTGCAGGATAATGTGAAACTGACCGGTGTGGAAGCGGCAGGGGAAGGAATTGACACAGCCCGTCATGCGGCGACCATCACGAAAGGCAGGCCCGGTGTAATCCACGGCGCAATGACGATGCTGCTGCAGGATGAATACGGTCAGGTACTGCCGGCGCACTCCATTTCGGCCGGATTGGATTACCCGGGGATTGGCCCTGAGCACGCGCATTTGGCGGAGACCGGGCGAGCAGCCTATGTTTCGATCAGCGATTCGGAAGCGTTATCCGCCCTGCAAACACTCAGCCGTCTGGAAGGGATTATTCCTGCGCTGGAAAGCGCACATGCGGTGGCCCATGTGATCAAGATCGCTCCCGCGCTGCCAAAGGAGTACGCCATCGTGATCAATCTTTCCGGACGGGGCGACAAAGACATGCAGAGCGTGATGACATATCTGGGGGTGACACCATGAGCCGCATCCAGGCAACATTCGAACGACTGAAACGGCAGAGCGAAACGGCATTTATCCCGTTTATTGCGCTTGGTGATCCCAGTTTGCAATGGACGGAACGCATCGCAGAAGAACTGGAAAGGGTCGGGGCAGATATGTTGGAATTGGGGATTCCCTATTCCGATCCGCTGGCAGACGGGCCAGTGATTCAACAGGCTGCTCTTCGCGCCTTGCTGCAGGGAACGAAAATTACAGACGCATTTGATACGGTGGTGAATTTGCGGCGATCCGGGGTCACGATTCCGTTGATTTTGTTCACCTATGTCAATCCGGTCTTGCAGTTTGGGATTGACCGATTTTTTGAAAGCGCACGGACAGCGGGGGCTGACGGTGTCATTATCCCCGATTTGCCCTACGAAGAAAGTGAAGAGGCTCGTTTGGCGGCAGCCAAATTCGAAGTGGATCTCATTCCGCTGGTGGCGCCTACCAGTAAACAACGAATCGAGAAGATCGTGGCAGAGGCTTCAGGTTTTGTGTATTGTGTATCATCGCTCGGTGTGACCGGGACTCGCGATCAGCTTCCGGACGAATTGCCTGCATTTGTGGCAGAGGTGAAATCGGCCACCTCATTGCCGGTAGCGGTCGGATTCGGGGTCAGTACCCCGGATCAGGCCTCCGTCATCCGAACTTTTGCCGACGGGGTAATCGTCGGTTCGGCTTTGGTCCGTAAAATAGCGGCCATGGCGGATGCGATTGCCGCCAACGATTCTGACGGAACAGATCGAACTTTCCAAGACTTGCTCGCATTTGCAGCATCACTAAAGGAGCCGTTGCGCGGATGAACCGTTTGCAAACCGTGACGATTGTGGGATTGGGATTGATCGGGGGATCTATAGCGTTGGCGCTTCGCTCCAACAGTGCCGCAGAACGGATTGTCGGGGTTGACGTAAATACCGACAGTCTGCGAAAAGCACTGCATGCGGGAGTGATTGACGCAGGCACGGACAATTTGGCGGAAGTGGTCACGGATGCCGATCTGATCGTATTGGCCACCCCGGTTCAGCAAACCATCCGGCAAATGGAACGGTTACGTTCATTGCCAGTAAAACCGGGGTGCATCATTACCGACGTTGCGAGCACAAAACGAGAAATCAGCGAATACGCAAAGGGCGTGTTGCCTGACTCGATTGTCTTCATCGGCGGTCATCCGATGGCGGGATCTGAAAAATCAGGCATTGACGCGGCGAGTCCCCGTTTGTTTGAAAATGCGGTCTACATCCTGACACCGGATTCGGATACCGATCCAAAGGCGGTTGATCTGCTGCGTTCTGTGATCGAACAAATCCGCGCCCATGTGTTAATCCTAAGTCCTGAAAGGCATGACAAGGTCGTCGCTGCAATCAGCCATATTCCTCACTTGGTGGCCGCTTTGCTGGTGGACCAGGTGGCCGAATTGGGACAGAGCGATCCGCTGTACAGCCGGTTGGCGGCGGGCGGTTTCCGGGATGTCACGCGAATCGCATCCGGGAGTCCGGTCATGTGGCGGGACATTGTCCTGTCAAACCGGGAGTCGATTCTCGACTTGCTGAAGGACTGGAATACACGAACGGACGAGTTGATCAAACTGATTGAGCAGGGTGTTGGCGAACAAGTCGAATCATTTTTTACCCGTACCCGGAACTGGCGGGATGCACTGCCTGCCAAAGCAAAAGGGGCTGCCGCCCATTATTACGAGTTGACCATCGACGTGGAAGACAAGCCTGGCATCATTGGTCATGTGGCTTCCATTCTCGGTCAGCATGGCATCAATCTCCGCAATATCGGCATTCTTGAAAACAGGGAAGAGGTAAACGGACAGCTGCTGTTGTCCTTCGCTTCCCGACGGGATCTGGAAAGTTCGGCCTATTTGCTGAAAGGTCACGGTTATAAGGTGTATATACGTGAATAAATCAATAGAAGCAAAAGGTGGAGAGGGTATGTTTGAAGTCAAACCGCTGCAGCACCCCTTGCATGCGATTGTCGAAGTGCCCGGTTCCAAAAGCATCACCAATCGGGCCTTGTTGCTGGCCGCCCTGGCAGACGGCAGAAGTGAACTGCAGAATGTGCTGTTCAGCGATGACAGTCGATATTTTATGAAAGGTTTGCAAACTTTGGGGTTTCAGCTTGAAGTGGATGAAACCGCCAAGATGGTCCGTGTTGCAGGCAAAGCGGGGACGGTTCCTGCAGCCAGCGAAGTGATTGATCTGTTTGTGGGAAATGCGGGGACAGCTGCAAGATTCCTGACCGCATTTGTCACTCTGGGACACGGGAACTATCGAATTGACGGCATTCAACGGATGAGAGAACGCCCGATACAGGACTTGATTGATTCCTTGCGTCGCATGGGGGTTGACATCGCATCAGAGATGGGCACCGGCTGTCCGCCGGTACTGGTCAAAGCTAACGGGTTGATCGGCGGACATACCGTGATCCCCGGCAACCGAAGTTCCCAATATTTGTCCGCCATGCTGTTAACCGCTCCATACGCGGAACAGGATGTGATCATTGACATTGAAGGTGAACTTTTGTCAGCGCCTTATCTAGACATGACGATTCGCATGATGGAGCAGTTCGGGGTAACGGTGGAACGAACAGGCAACCAACGGTTTGCGGTCCCTGCAGGCCAAATTTACAGAGCGCGAGAGTATACGATTGAACCGGATGCTTCCAGCGCATCTTATTTTTTGGCTGCGCCAGCCATTGCTGCCGGAAAGGTGCGTGTCAATCATTTGACAGCCGATTCCCTGCAAGGGGATGCCCGATTTGCTTCCCTGTTGGAAAAGATGGGCTGTCAAGTCACTTGGGGAGCGGATTATATCGAAGTGGAACGTCGAGTCGGACAAACACTTTCAGGAATTGATGTAGACCTGAACGAAATGTCGGATACCGCCATGACCCTTGCCGCAGTGGCTCCTTTTGCATCCACTCCGACGACGATCCGCAACATTGGACATATCCGCATCAAAGAAACGGATCGAATTCATGCGATCGTAACGGAACTTCGGAAACTGGGCGTGCAGGTTGAGGAATGGGAAGACGGTCTAAGGATTGAACCGGCGCGGGACATTCAGCCGGCTGTCATTGATACGTATGATGATCACCGGATGGCCATGGCTTTTTCTTTGGTGGGTCTGCAGGCCCAAAACATTAAGATCGCTCAACCGGAATGTGTATCGAAAACGTTTCCGAACTACTTTGATGTTTTCATTGAAATGTGTAATCAGTAAAAAAACAAAAGATTTATAAAGAAAGAGGGTTGACAAACCGAACGGTCGTTAGGTATTATAATGCCATAAGGCTTGAGTTCTGGTTTCTCTCCACTCCTATTTAATCCGTTCCTGATGGGGCGGACTTTTTTTGTTCTTCCTTGGACATTCCTTTCATAAAATAATACAGAGTCTGTTTCAAGGAGGAAGCCCGAATGTTTAGCCGGAAACTCATTCTGTATGCAATCATTGCCCAGTTGATCGCTTTCTGGTGGATACTGCTGAAAATATTCCTCCTGCCCTACCTGATTTGGAAATTCCTCGGTACTTCTCCGCTATCCGCACGAATTGGTGATTTAAGCATACTGCTTCTCGGCACGTTAGCAACCCTGACGATGGGTCTGATTGGATATTGGCATGCAGCCCGTTTCCCCGCGAATCGTTCTC
>JAGVBM010000215.1 GCA_020059765.1 Bacillota bacterium | reverse complement strand
TATCATTTTCCCGGACGGCAAATTGCCGGAAAGACCGGAACGACTGACGAAACAACCGACTCCTGGTTTATCGGATATACGCCAAGTGTGACGCTTGGAATCTGGATCGGATACGATATCCCTTACGGCATGAGCGGTTTGAGCTCGACCGATGCCTCCGGATTGCGTTCGTTAAACTTGTGGTCGCAAATCATGGATCGGCTTTACCCCGCGATTGCAGCCAATGACGGTTCCTTTCCGCCAATGCCGGGCGGTATCGTGCAAAAGGAAGTATGCACCAAATCGGGCGACATTCCGACAGACCTGTGCCGGGCATTAGGCACCGTGAAAACCGATTATTTTATTGCCGGAACGGAACCGAAAGAAGCCTGCGATGTCATGGTGAAAGCCAAATACGTGGAAATAAACGGCAAAAAATATTTGGTCAGCGACAAACTGGCCGGTTTGAATCTGGAAGTCAAAGAGGGTATCTTCATCAAGCGGGAACCCTATACCCTGCCAAATGGAGATGAGCGGTACAAACCGAAAGACGCCAATCTGGAACTGCCGAAAGAGTACGGGAAAGACAATCCGGATACAACGGTTCTCCCTGCACCGACTGGTTTTCAAGCAGCCAGCAGCACGGACAAGTCGATTGCATTGCGCTGGAACCCGGTTGACAAGGCAGAGGGCTACCTGCTGCTTCGTTCCCAAATGCCAACAGGACCTTTCTCGCCGGTCACCGATATTCTGAAGTCAACAGAATATACGGATCAAACCGTACAAACCGGAACCGCCTATTACTATCAAGTGGCAGCCGTTTTAAACCAGTCCGTACAGACTCCGTCCGCACCGATTCAAGCAACGGCGGGAGGAAGCGGTTTGACGGCCCCGACCGAATTGTCCGCCACAATTCTACCCGGGAGCATCTCTGTCGCTTGGAAACCGGTGGCCGGAGCAGTCGAATACGTCTTGTATCGCAGTGAAGACGGCAAAATCTACGAAGAACTTGCGACTCTCAAGGGGACGAGCTACCAGGATGCGACGGCAGGCGGGGAAAACGTCTGGTATAAGGTGACAGCGAAAAACTCTTCAGGCGCGACCGCCACATCAATCCCCGTCAAGGCGGGCAGCGGCACTGTTGCATCGCCGCCGGCAGCCCCGGTCGTCACTTTGACCCCTGCCGGCACCGGAAAACTGCAATTGTCATGGTCGCCGATTACCGGTGCTGTCAGTTACAAGGTGGAACGGAAAACCGATCTCGTCTGGGAAGAGCTTGTCGAGGTGAAATCCGCCTCCTTTACGGATGTCAATCTGGATGCCAATCAAAGCTACTCGTATCGAGTACGTGCCCTTGACGCCACGGGTCAATCATCGGAACCGTCCAATGTCGTCAGCGGCAAACCGTAAGATCGAAGTTTGACAACCATCCGAACATAGTCGACAGTAAAGGGCTGGCCTGCAAGCAGACAGATCTGCTGAAAGGCACAGCCCTTTTTGCTTGAGATTCCTTATTTCAACGTCACAATCGTGACTCCGCTGCCGCCTTCTCCATGCGCACCAATCCGGAACGAGCGAACTTGCGGGTGGTTTCGCAAAAACTCCTGCACACCGATTCGCAAGGCCCCCGTTCCTTTTCCGTGAATGATCGACACTTGGGACAAACCTGCCAGAATCGCATTGTCCAGATAGCGGTCCATTTCATACGCTGCTTCTTCTATCGTGGTGCCTCGCAAATCGAGTTCAAGGGCGGTGGGTTGATCCGATTTGCGGGTGACGATGCCGCGGGTTTCTGTTTTCTTGCCTTCCAGTTTGTCCAAATTGGCCAACTTGACTTTCATTTTCATCGAACCGATTTGAACGAGGGCTTCTTCCTGCTGAACTTCCAAAACGGTTCCCTTTTGGTTGAGTGTCAGGACTTGTACTGCGTCACCCGCGCGAATTTCGTTTCGCTGTTCGGCTTTTCGCTGCACCCGTCTTTCTCGGCGGGTAGGAGCCGCATTTTCCAGCCGTTTGCGCAGTTCAATCAACTGATGTTCCTTAAAATTCGCCTGTTCCTCCTCCCGGATCTTCCGCAGCTCCTGCAGGACGTTCTGTGCTTCCCGCTCAGATCGCCGCACAATGTCCCGCGCTTCTTCCTCCGCCTGTTCCAGAAAGCGGTCCCGCTCCCGCAGGAATTGTTCCTTTTCCTTTTCCAGTTCCAGCCGCAATGTCTCAAGTTCTTTCCGCAACGACTCGGCTTGCCGTCGTTCCCGTTCCGTTTGCAGCTGATTCACTTCCAATTGGCGAATCAGATCATCGACCTGCACATTTTCTGTGGTTACGCGAGATTTGGCCTCTTCGATAATCTCTTTCCGCAATCCCAACCGCTCCGAAATTGCGAAAGCGTTGGAACGGCCCGGCACCCCGATTAACAGGCGGTAGGTCGGACGCAAACTTTGCACGTCAAATTCCACCGATGCATTCATGGCTTCGTCGACTGAATAGGCGTAGGCTTTCAATTCGCTGTAGTGGGTGGTGGCCACCGTCTTGACGCCCCGCTTGCGGAGAAACTCCAGAATCGCCTGAGCCAATGCCGCGCCTTCCGTAGGATCGGTGCCGGCACCCAGTTCGTCAAGCAGCACCAACGAACGAAAATCCACCTCTTCCAGAATCTCGATCATATTCGTCATATGGGCGGAAAACGTGGACAGGCTTTGTTCAATGCTCTGTTCATCGCCAATGTCCGCAAACACTTTGTCGAAAATCGCAATCTCGCTGCCTTCTTCCGCCGGGATATGCAGCCCGGACATGCCCATCAGCGCATGCAAACCGATTGTTTTCAAGGTGACCGTCTTGCCGCCCGTATTCGGTCCTGTAATCAGCAGCAAATGATAATCTTCGCCCAACCGAACATCGACAGGAACGGCTAGGGTACGATCCAGCAAAGGGTGAAACGCTTTTCGCAGACGAATGATCCCTTGATCATTGAGCCGCGGAAGGACCGCTTTCATCTCATTGGCCAAACCGACTTTGGCAAAGATACAATCGATTCTTGCCAGCGCCCGCAAGCCGTCATCCAGAACGTCTGCCTCTTGTCCGACTTTTGCCGTCAGTTGGTTCAGGATACGATCGATTTCACGCTGTTCTTTGACTTCCCATTCACGCAGTTCATTGTTGAGTTGGACAATGACAGCTGGTTCGATAAACAAGGTCGCCCCGGAAGAAGACTGGTCATGGACGATTCCGCCAAAAACGCCCCGGTATTCCGCTTTAACCGGGATGCAGTAACGGTCGTTGCGGATGGTGACGATGGTTTCCTGCAGCATCTTCTGATTGTCGGGACGCCGAATGATCGAATCCAGTTTTTCCCGGATTCGCGACTGGGTGAGTTGAATCGAATGGCGGATCGTTTTTAATTCAGGGGAAGCCGTATCCACCACATGGGCATGATCATCGATACAGGAACGAATCTCTTCCTCCAGATCCCGCAGTTCAAACAATTGGTCCGCGAGCCCGTGCAATGTTGGAATCGCATGCTGTTCAGCAACATCAAACAAAAATTTGCGAAGCCGTCTTCCTCCCATGATCGTATCCGCCACGTCCAACAGATCGCTTGCGTCAAGCGTGCTGCCGACCGCAGCCCGTTTGACCGGCATTCGAATGTCGCGAACCCCGCCAAAAGGAATCAGTCCTTTGACCCGATAAACAAGCCGGCCTTCATCCGTCTCTGCGAGTGCCTGTCGCACCGCTTCCACATCGGACAGCGGAGTCAATTGCTCCGCCAGTTCTTTGCCCAACGATGTATTCGCATGACGCATAAGTTTCTCGATGATTTTATAATATTCGAGCACGCGCAGCACCCGTTGATTCATATTGTTTCCTCCTGTGTCAACATTTCACTGAAATATGTCATGGTGATCCGGAAATACTAGTTGTGAGCCGGATCTTTACCTATTGTAACCGAAAGGAGGCAATTCGTGATGAACTTCTTGGGCACAATCGTTCGTTTTGTGGTCTCAGCAATTGTGCTGATGCTCGTCGGCTTTCTCGTACCGGGCTTCGGCGGGCTTACCTTTTTCAGCGCCATTCTGGCAGCCGTCGTTATTGCTGCTTTGGGATGGGTGATGGAGAGATTGTTTGGCCGTGAAGTATCCCCGTATGGAAGAGGGATTTCCGGTTTTCTTTCAGCAGCTGTAGTCATCTATATCGCACAGTGGTTTATTCCGGGAATGCGCGTTACGATCTTGGGAGCCCTGCTGGCATCTCTCGTGATCGGAATTGTGGATTTGTTTGTTCCCAGCAATACAATTCGCGGCCGCGCCGACCGCGATTAAAGAAAACTTGGCTTCGCCAAGCCTTTAGGCGCAGGGGAGCCAAAGTTCTTCCCACCCAAATGCAAGCATTTGGGCGGGGACCCGTGTTGCCCTTATACTTGTTACCTTAAAATTTATAAATTCTAACAAGTATAGCCCCTATATCCCACCAACGCCGATCGCAAGTTTAGGCCGACTATGGATATAGGGGTTTTCTTGATTTCTTCTGAAAAAATGCCTGCAATCGTGTGCGATCCCATGTGTTCAGCACATCCCCCGGCGTCAGCCAAGCCCTTCTGGCCGTTGCCACGCCAAGCCGCATGAATGACAACTCGTCCAAACTGTGGGAGTCCGTATTGATCACCAGTTTTACTCCATGCTCTTTTGCCATTTTTGCCGCGACATCATTCAGATCCAAACGATTCGGCGTACAATTGATTTCGATGGCGGTGCCCGTCTCCGCCGCCGTTTTCATGATTTGCGGGAAATCGAGGGCATATCCCGGTCGTCTGGCAAGCAGTCGCCCCGTCGGATGGGCAATCATATGCACGTACGGGTTTCGCATCGCCGCCATGATGCGAGCGGTCATCGCGTCCACCGATTGCCGAAACGAAGAGTGGACCGATCCGATGACAAAATCAAGCTCCGCCAGCACGTCATCGGGATAATCGAGACTGCCGTCAGGCAAAATGTCGATTTCGGCACCGGAAAAGACAAAAAAATCGTTCCACAACCCGTTCAGTTGTTGGATTTCGGCTTGCTGTCTGCGCAATTGATCAACGGATAATCCTCTGGCGATGGCCAGACTTTTCGAATGATCCGTGACCGCCATATATTCGTAGCCCATGTTTCGGGCATGTTCCGCCATTTCCCGGATCGAGCGGGAACCGTCACTCCACGTCGTATGAATGTGCAAATCTCCCCGGATGTCATGCGGTTCAATCAATCGCGGCAGACGGTTTTTTAAAGCCGCCTCCACTTCACCGCGACCTTCCCGCAGTTCAGGAGGAATCCACGGCATGCCTAGTCCTTCATAAACTCCTTCTTCCCTCGCCAGTTCGAATTGAGCAAGCTTTACCTGTTCGATTCGTTTTTGCAAACCGGCTAGATGTTCCCTTGAACCTGTGAATTGAACCATTCCAATCCCGTATTGACTCGGGGAAACCACCCGAAGATCGACAGGCAGCAGATAGCGGCCGATTTGCATGCCGATTTGACAGTATCGATTTTCCTTCTTTCGCACTTCAACTGCCGGAGGAAGCAGGGAAAACAGGTCTATGACCTGGTTGGGAAAATCACTGGCAACGAGGAGATTCACATTTCGTACGGTTTCCCGCATTCGTCTGACAGAACCGACAATAGCAACGTCCTGAACCGAATCCCAGCTTGCGAGATGCTCCCGCAATGACTCAGCCGCCGCCAGGGCGATCGCCAACGGAACAGCATCCGGCAGCTTGTTTATCGCCTGGATCGCATCGAGGATCTGCGTTTCGGTCTTGCTGCCGAAACCGGCAAGTGATTGCACCTGATGTTTCCGGCAAGCGTTTTCCAAGTCTTCAACCGTTTGAATTCCCAATTCGCGATACAAACGCCGCAATTTCTGCTTCCCCAAACCGGCAATCCGCATCAGGGCAGTCAGTTCCCGCGGTACTCGGTCTCTCAGATCAGCCGCAAGCGGACTGCTGCCGGTGCGTACCAAGTCTTCGATCACTCGACCGATTCCTCGGCCCACTCCATGCAGTTCGTGGATTCGCCCTTGTTCGACCCATTCCGCCACCGAAACGGTCAAGCCCGCGATTACATCAGCCGCTTTCCGGTAGGCTCGCGGCTTAAACGGTTGCTCCTCCACAAACTCCAGCATGCTTGCAATTTCCAGCAACGTACTCGCCACCTGGCCGTTGGTCACGGGAACTCCTCCTGAATGACGACGATCTCCCGCTTAGTATGTCATGACATTTTCCTGTAATGTACCGAAAAAAAAACTCGAGGAACTCCCCAGCAGCAAGTTCCTCGAGACAGGTATCCCGATCCTATTCGTTTAAAACAGCAAGCGGCTTACATCTGTCTTTAACAAAACCGAGGCGATTTGCGACGATCGGAGCGCTTCCTGAATCGTCACAGACGGCAGCAGCGAACCGATATTCACGAGTACAACCAGAATCAGCACGCCGACAACCGCTCCCGCCAGCAAGCCGGCGAGCCGGTTGAACAAGGACAGTCCGGGCAAGGAAACGACCAGATGGAGCATATGTCCGGCTAATCTGGCTGCCAACAGACCGACCGCAAACACGATGGCAAAAGCAATCACTTCATATCCGTTTTGCAGAATCCCCTGTACCAGATGGGTTCCGATCCCCATCGGGTTCCACTGATCCGTATTGGAAGGCAAGCTTGTCTTGCCCAGCATCTTTTCCACCCAAGGCGTAACCGCCGGGCTGTAGGTTTTCGCAGCCCAATAGGCTGCCAAGGCTCCAGCAAAGCCCACAATTTGCAGCACAAAACCGGTTCGAAATCCATTCCAGACAAAGTACACCAGCAATCCGGTCAAAAGCAAATCGGTAAGGGTCACAGATCCAGTCTCCCCTGCTTTCGTTCCTCTGATTGTTCCAGAATCTTCAGCAATTCCTCATACTCCTCGCGAAGCCGCATATATTCGTCCGCGATGTTGACCGCGGCCAATACCGCCAATCGGTTTAGATCCAGGCGCGGATTATGAAATGCGATTTCCCGCATCTTGTCGTCGACAAGTCCCGCCACCAACCGAATATGTGCTGTCGACGCATTGCCCCGCAGTTGGTATTCTGTTCCGTATATTTCAACCCGTATCCGATTGCTTTCCTCTTTCTGCAAGGGTCTCGCCCCCTTTATGAATTCACTGATTATGTTCGTTTCACAAAGAGCGAAATCCTGCCTGTTTACGCGCGAAGTTCCGCTTGAAAGCCGTTTTTCAGCGCTGCGATCACTTTTTCATGGCGCGCTTGCACTTCTTCGTCTGTCAATGTGCGATCTTCTGCGCGATACACGGTGGTAAACGCGAGAGATTTCTTGCCGTCTGCCACCTGTCCCCCTTGATAGACATCAAACAATCGAACTTGTTCCAACCATTCTCCGGCTGTCTCGCGAATCGCGGATTCCAACGACCCGGCCGGCACATCCAGTGGAACGACAACCGCCAAATCCCGTTGAATCGCTGGAAACTTCGGCAATGGTTTGAATTCGGTCGTATCGTTTGCAAATTCCGTCAACGACGCGATGTCCAGTTCAAAGTAATAGGTTTCTTTCAGATCCCATGCTTCTTCCACATTTGGATGAAGGGCCCCCAGGAATCCGATTGCCTTTCCCTTGACACGGATGGAAGCGGTACGCCCGGGGTGAGTTCCGGGAATGGACGCTTTTTCATATTGAACATCTGTAATGCCTAAGGACGAAAGCAGCCTTTCGACGATCCCCTTGACGGTGTAAAAATCGGCCTTCAGCGGTTTGTGACCGATAGCGGCAGCACCGAAGCTACCGGTAAAGATGGCGGCCACCTTTTCCAGTTCAGTCGGCTGTTCCGCAATCGGCAGCCGGTCGGTGAAAAATACGCTGCCGATTTCGAACAGTGCCAGATCCGTATTTTTGCGGTTCAAATTATATTGGACAACTTCCGCCAAACTCGGCAGCAATGTGGTTCGCAACACTTTGCGTTCTTCCGACATCGGCAGCGCCAACGGCAGTTGCATCAACAATGTCGATTCGTCCTCCTGCAAAGAGAAAGGCTCCAGCCAGCTCGGACTGGTAAACGTATAAGTGATCGCCTCGTGCATGCCCATGCCGGTCAACAAATGGCGAATCGTGCGGCGCAAACGCTGCTGCGGGGAAAGTTTCCCCTGCGTCATGATCCCTTCCG
>JAGVBM010000235.1 GCA_020059765.1 Bacillota bacterium | reverse complement strand
TGTCCCGATTGGTATCGATTAAGACCAGTTCCGTCATCCGTTGTCTCAGCAATAGTGTGTAGGCAGCGGTTGAACCGACAAATCCCGTTCCAATTACAGCAATTTTGACCGGTTTGAATTCTGGATGGTTCATCTTGACATCTCCCTTAAAGTTTGATGAGCAGCCAACTGCTTATAACCTTAACATGATTTCCCACCGGAAAGGAAGTGTACAGAATGAATGAACGTAAGGAAGCTGGTTTTACATTGGTGGAGCTTGTGATTTCGTTATTTGTCATTTCCGTGATTATCGCGATTTCGATTCCCCATTTGCGCTCGGTCGGAGAAAAAGCTCAGACGACGGCTTGCGGGAGCAACCAAAAACTGATTCGCTCGCAAATGGAAAATTATTATTTGACGGAACATTCATGGCCTGTCAATTTGCAGCAGCTGTCTGACAAGAAATTTCTGCAGACTGTGCCTGTCTGTCCGCAGGGAGGTACCTATGCGCTGTCGGTTTCAAACGAAGAAGCAGCTGTTTCTTGTTCAGCGCACGGTGAACTGGCCTCCAAGTAACTTGGGGTTCAGTTTGCTGGAACTGTTGATTGTCCTCTTCATTCTGTCTGTGCTGGTCGGGATTGCCTGGCCCGGGTATCTGCAGATAACGGACACTCGTAATCTGCAAGCTGCCGCTTTTCAATTCTATGCGGATCTTAAGGAAATTCAGGCATCGGCTATTTTTTTTCAAGAACCCCATTCTGTTCGGATTACGGATGACAGACGGTATGAAATATGGAGCGAAGGTGAATATCGACAAGAAATAGAACTTCCCGGCGGAGTTCGTTTCAGCGGGATCAGAATGGGCCAAGACACAAGGGAGATCCGTTTTAACAGTCAAGGGCATCCCAATGTCGGGGCATCCATTGTATTAGCCTCTGCAAGGGGCAAGCAGATCAAACTGATTGTCCATTTGCATTCGGGACAGATCCAAATCCGGGAATAACAATCATCGGGCATGCACCGCTCCGATTGAAGGGGGTACATCGATGTACTCATGTTGGAACGTTGACGGAAATGAGGCCGGTTTTTCATTGACAGAATCGATTTTTGCCTTGTTCCTGCTGATTCTGTTCTTGTCCACTCTGACACCGATTTTCTCGGCGATTCAACGACAAGAAAGATTGGCCGACAAACTGCAGCGTGCTTCGCAATTGGCGACAGATCAACTGGAAGCAGCCCATGGGAAAAGCAGGGGGGTTTCTGCAGACCGGGAAGTGCGGGAGGACGGGACGGATTATCGAATTCAATTGACTGCCAATCCTGACCCTGCCGGGAGCAGGCTGCTGGTTGTCGTATCATTCGATGAAAGGGGGAAGGCATATGCGGTATCCTATGAAGCCATTGTCCCCTGAACAATGGCCCGTACGTGGAGAAGGCGGCATCAGCCTGCCGGAAATGATGGTCGGACTCCTGGTATTTTCGTTCCTCGTTCTGGTACTGGCCGGGTGGATGTCCCATGCCAATCATACCACCCGTGTGATCGGTTTGCACGCGCAGACAGACTTCATGCGGCAGACCGCCATTCGTTTGCTGCGGGAAGACTTTCGTATCAGCAAACAATTGCTTGATACGGGCAGGGAACTGCAGTTCATCAATCTTCGGGGAGACCGCATTCGTTATTACCTTTCCGACAGATACAATCTGATCCGGTCAGTGAATGGCGAGGGGGCTTCCGTGATCGCAACGGACATCAAAGATTGGCATGTCAAACCGCTAACCCGGCAGTCGGTCGAAATCATGTTTGTGACCGGAACAGGGGACGACGGGGTAAAAGTGGAAGTCGTGCTGGCGGGCAGAGGAGGCGGAGCGGAATGAAACAGGCCTACACTCGACGACGGGAACAGGGAAGCAGTTTGCTGTTCAGCGCGATGCTCCTGCTGATCGGAAGCGTCATGGCAGGGGGGATGCTGGCGCTGACAAGTGCCAATTTTCGGATGGCAAATTACGAAATTGAAACCAGCAAAGTTCATTATATTGCAGAAGCAGGGATCTATCGGGCGATCGCGAGACTGCAGGCCGATGGGGAAAGGGCAGACGGGGAGGAAACTGCACGTTTTGGGGAAGGAGAATATCGGGTACAAATCTTATCGGAACGGGAGAACCATCCTGTCGCGAACATCGGGAAGACGACCGATCGACCGACAGGCGAACCATCGAAGTTTGAACCATCGATGGACGGCGAAGTGAAGACTAAAGTGATTCGATTAAGGGCGGAAGGACGGCTTCCTTCCGGTGCCAGAAGCGTGATTGTCACGTGGTTTGACAGGGACAGTCAGACTTTTATCGACTGGCAGGAAGGGTCTGCAGAAAACAGGTGACGAATCCGAATTCTTTGCAGAAAGTTCATGGTCGTTCCCTCTTTTCTATGATAGGATGTCACAAAGAGGTGTGTACAATGAACATCTATCTCATTGGATTTATGGGGACCGGCAAATCGACGGTCGGGTCTGAACTGTCCAGGGCTCTGAACTGGCGCTTTCTGGATCTGGACAAGGCGATTGCGGAGCTGGAAGGGCGATCGATCCCCGAGATATTCTCGACGGACGGAGAAGCCTATTTTCGCGATGCGGAAGAAAAGGTGTTGGAGCAAATATCCACGGGTCAACACTTGGTTGTGGCGACCGGGGGCGGTGCGGTCGTTCGTCCTGTCAATCGTGACCGCATGAAATCCACCGGTTTTCTTATATCGCTTTATGCGGAAAAGGAAATTGTGCGGGAGAGGGTTATGCAGGAACAGGGACGTCCGCTGCTGAACGGGGCTGATTTTGACAGCCGATTTGAGCAATTGATGAAACAACGCAAACATTTGTACGAACAGGCGGATTTGCAGATCGACACCTCCTCGCTGAGCGTCGCGGAGATTGTTGAACTGATCCTGCGGCATCCGTCATTCCCTTCACGTTGACGCACTTCGACAAACTCGGTACACTGGGTATAGCTTGAACCAACGGAAAGTGAGGCTACATACATGTGTGGTATTTGCGGCATGGTCACCAAGGATGGTCGACCTGCGGATCAGATGACTGTCGAACGCATGACGGATATGATCGTTCATCGCGGACCGGATGATGCGGGCGTGCATTTTGATGACCACGTCGGACTGGGATTCCGGCGGTTGTCGATCATTGACCTGGAAGGGGGACATCAGCCTCTTTCCAATGAAGACGGATCGATTTGGATTGTATTTAACGGAGAAATCTACAATTATAAAGAAATCAGGCGCTGGCTGCTGGATCGCGGACATCAATTCAAAACAGAGGCGGATACGGAAGTCATCATCCATTTATATGAGGAAAAAGGTCCTGACTGCGTGAAGGATTTGCGCGGCATGTTCGGGTTTGCCCTCTGGGACTCCAAACGGAATCGGATGATGGTGGCGCGGGATCATTTCGGAATCAAACCGGTTTATTATACAGAAACCAATGACACGATCGCCTTCGGATCGGAAATCAAAAGCTTGTTGGCCGTACCCGGTGTTGAACGGCAGGTTAACTTGGAATCGTTTTGGAACTACCTGACGTTCCAATATGCGCCCGATCCGTTAACGATGTTCAAAGGCATCTACAAACTGCCGGCCGCCCACTATCTGATCGTTCAAGACGGTTCCCTTTCCTTGCACAAATACTGGGAAGTAAAGTTTGCAGAAGAAGATCGGCCGCTTTCTTATTATATTGAAGGAACACGTGAGATCTTGCGCAATTCGGTCAGGGCGCACATGAACTCCGATGTGCCGCGCGGCGCATTTCTGTCGAGCGGTGTTGATTCGAGCACGATTGTCGCTTTGCTGAAAGAATTGGAGCAGGTGAAGACATTCACTGTCGGATTTGAAGGAGCAGGCGGGCAGAGCGAGATCGAATACGCTCGAGAAACGGCGCGAATTCTGGGTACCGAGCATCGGGACACGATTGTCACGGCGAAAGAATATTTGGATGTGCTGCCCAAACTGATGCACTACCAAGATGAGCCGGTTGCCGATCCGGCCGCGATTGCGCTGTACTTTGTCGCGGAGCTCGCTTCCCGTTATATTACTGTCGTACTGTCGGGGGAAGGGGCTGACGAAGTTTTCGGCGGGTACACCATTTACCGGGAACCGTTGTCCTTGCGGATGTTTGACTATTTGCCGCCGTCGATGCGGCGCTCCTTGGGAGGATTGGCGGACTATTTGCCGGAAGGGATGAAGGGCCGCTCTTTTTTGATGCGTGGTTCGAAAACGGTTCAGGAACGATTCGTCGGCAACGCGTTTATTTTCGGCGAAGAAATGAAGGAGCAATTTGTTCATTTCAATCCCGACCGTTTGGGATTCAGGCGTCCGATGGACATTACGAGCGTGTACTATGACCGGGTTCGTCATTATGATGACGTGACGAAAATGCAGTATCTCGATTTTCATACCTGGTTGACCGGCGACATCCTGATGAAGGCCGACAAAATGACGATGGCCAATTCCCTCGAATTGCGTGTTCCGTTTTTGGATAAAGAGGTATTCGAATTCGCTTCAAAGATTCCGATGAACTACCGAATGATGAACGGAACAACCAAATATGTGCTGCGGGAAGCGGTGAAAGACATTTTGCCGCGGGAAGTGGCCGAACGTCCCAAGTTGGGGTTCCCGGTGCCGACGCGAAACTGGTTGAAGAAAGAATTTTACCAATGGGCGAGAGAAGTGATCGATGCCGCCCCGATCGATCACTTGATCAACAAGCATTTTGTGCTGCAATTGCTGGAGGACCATAAGAACAACGTCCGTGACAACTCGCGGAAAGTGTGGACCATTCTGATTTTTATGCTGTGGCACCAAGTATATATCGAACAGTCCGTTCCTATTGGAAGCAGTGTCAGTCCGAACGTGCAGTTGCGCCGGAGCAGCGGGGCGCAATTGGCAGGTGTATCGCGCCGATAATCGAATATTTTGCACAAAGCCGGGGATCATTCCGGCTTTTTTTTGTGGAGAGCGTTGGCTCGTAAAAAAAGATTGAGCGTGCAGAATCAGAATGTTATACTGTCTACTATATAAAGACGTAATTCCTTCCTTGGTGAACACGGATTGCGATTCAACAACGTGAAAGGGAGAAGTCTCTTGAAACCGAGAAGACGATTTTATCTGGTTGCGGAAGAGATTATGCCGGAAGCCATGATTAAGACAGTGCAGGTCAAAGAGATGCTTGCGAGAGGGGAATACGATACGGTTCATGACGCGGTGAATGTGGTGGGCTTGTCCCGCTCCGCTTTTTACAAATATCGAGATCTTGTATTTTTGTTTGACGAGGACAAACGGGAGCGGCTGATTACTCTGTCGTTGATCCTCGAACATCGCTCCGGTATTTTGTCCAACGTATTGAACACGATTGCCCAGACCGGCGGCAACATCATCACGATTACGCAGGGCATCCCTTTGAGTCAGGCGGCGCATGTCACTGCAACTCTCGATATACGTCATTTGAACGTGTCAATTGATGAATTGACAGCAAAATTGCAAGAACTGCAAGGGGCGAGAAAAGTAGAAGTGATTGGATACAGTTAATGAAAATTGTTCGAAGGAGAGAGAAGGCTTTATGTGGAGAGGAATCGTAGAAGAATACAAGGATTTTTTGCCTGTCTCGGAAAGTACGCCGATCATTACATTATACGAAGGAGATACGCCGACCTATTACGTCCCCAACCTTTCTGCGGCGGCTGGCGTTGAGGTCTGGTTGAAGTACGAAGGTCTGAATCCGACCGGTTCCTTTAAGGACAGAGGCATGACATTGGCTGTTTCCAAAGCAAAAGAAGAAGGAGCAGAAGTGGTAATTGCCGCATCCACCGGCAATACGTCCGCTTCCGCAGCCGCGTATGCGGCACGTGCCGGAATGAAAGCGGTGGTGGTGGTGCCCCGCGGCAAAGTCGCGATCGGCAAATTGGCGCAAACGATGATGTACGGAGCAGAAATTATTGAGATCGAGGGGAATTTTGACCAAGCCTTATCGATTGTCCGGCAAGTATCGGAAACGCATCCGGTGAAATTGGTTAATTCGGTGAACCCTTATCGGATTGAGGGCCAAAAAACGGGCGCATTCGAAGTCTGTGATACTCTTGGAGAAGCTCCGACGTATTTGGCGATTCCGGTTGGAAACGCGGGCAATATTACAGCGTATTGGAAAGGATTTCGCGAATACAAGCAGCGCCGCCGTTCCGGCAAACTGCCGAAAATGTTGGGATTTGAAGCAACAGGATCCGCCGCGATCGTAAGAGGTGAGCCGATCGCCAATCCGGAAACGATTGCAACGGCGATTCGGATCGGAAATCCCGCAAGCTGGCAGGGGGCAGTGGCAGCCGCACAAGAATCGAAAGGCAAGATTGATCATGTCAGTGATGAGGAAATTCTCGAAGCATATTCTTTGATTGCAAGAGAAGGAATATTCTGCGAGCCTGCATCTGCGGCTTCCGTGGCAGGAGTTCTGAAATTGGCGAAAAGAGGATTTTTTAAAGAAGAAGATCGCGTGGTTTGCGTGCTAACGGGTAATGGACTGAAAGATCCGGACAACGCGATGACATATGGAATTTCCGTTCAACCGCAAGTGGTAGAGGCAACGGAAGAGGCTGTCGTCAAAGCAATCTTCAGATAGGAGGGGCCAGCAATGGGAGTCCGCGTTCGCATTCCGGCAACCACTGCCAATTTGGGTCCCGGTTTTGATACATTTGGCATGGCGTTGTCTCTTTACAATACCCTCGAAGTGGATTGGGGAAACCGCGGGTTGCAAATCAGCGCAACCGGAAATGGCACGCATCTGCTGCCGACGGACGAAACGAATACCGTCTATCTTGCCATAAAAGAAGTGTTCGCGAAAACGGGAAAGGAAGTTTTATTGCAAGAACGCGGTCTGACTATCAGCATTCACAACCAAGTACCGGTTACCCGTGGACTGGGAAGTTCCGCCACTGCGATTGTGGGTGGATTATGGGCGGCAAATGAATTGTTGGGTTACCCGCTGTCGGAGACGGAACTGGTGGAAATGGCCGTAAAAATGGAAGGCCATCCGGACAATGTGACGTCTGCCGTCTATGGAGGAATTGTCGTATCGGGATTATTGGACCATTCGGTCTATGTCCGCCGATTTTCCCCACCGTCCGGCATGAAGTGCGTTGTGGCGGTACCAGACTTTCAGTTGGCGACTCGTACAAGCCGTAACGCACTGCCGTCTGCCGTTCCCTATGCAGATGCGATTCATAATTTGAATCGGGCAAGCATGATGGTGGCTGCTCTTGCGGATGGCGATTTGCATATGTTTTGTTCCCTGATGGAAGATAAGCTGCATGAACTCTACCGTATGCCGTTGGTTCCCGGCAGCAAAGAAGCCATCGCGCGAGCAAGGCAAGCCGGCGCGTTGTCTGCTGTATTGTCGGGATCGGGACCTTCCTTGATTGCCTTTTGTGAAAGTGATGAGGAATCGATTGGCGAAGCCATGCAGGAAGGATTTCGAAATATGGGCGTAGAGGCGGAAATATACCGATTGACACCAGTAGAACAGGGAGTTGCCAGTTTATCCTGCATTTCCTGATAATTCCTGCCTGTTTGCATATCCTAAAGGATATTCGGACATATGCGAATGAGGTGAAGGAACGTGTACTGGAAACGAATCATCATGACCTTTGCAACCATAGTTTTCATAACGGCCGGATGTCCGGCTTTGGGGTTGGCCAATCATGCAGATACCCAGCCTAAAGTGCAGCGGGACATGTCCGGCGAATGGCGGGAATTGCGCTCCTTGCAAGCGGAGATCCGGATACTGAAAGAGAAGTTGAACAAAGAACACCGCCAATTGCAGTCCTTGGCTGCCCGGAAACAGGTAAAACTCAATATGATTCAGTACCAGAGTCTGATGGACAAGGTACGGCAACTGCAGGAATCGGACAAACGGCTCCGGCAAGAGCTGACAATGGCGGGACAAACTGGAAGCGAAGACAAGATAAACGAGCTGCTGCGGGCCATCACCGCTCACAAACGGTTGGAAGCAAGCATGCTGCGAGACGCGGAGAAATTGTTAGTCCAACAGATTCGGGAACTTCAACGGCAATGACGACAATTGTCAAAGCCCTGCTTTGCTGCTGACAATGTCGCTTTCTGTATGAAAAAGTAATGTTTGATCCGACAGATTCCGGCAGCAACTGCAGTCCATTTTCCGTACAGTAGAACTATGATGTGCGGAATGGAGGGACAAGCGTTGAAAAGAATCTGGATCATGGGATTGCTGATCGTTCTGTTCATCTCGATTTCCGCAACGGCGTCAGCTTTGACGATAAAAGCGGCCGGACCGGAGAAATGGCAGAAACGGATCTCGCAAACCGGCCCGCTGTTTGCCGGTTGGAAAGACGCGCAAATTCACTTGTTGTACGCGGAAACTGATGAACAAAAGTATCAGCTGCAGGTATGGGTCGTTGGGGATGATGAGAACTTAGGGTATTTTGTTACATCCGATCAGGGACTTCACTTGCTTGAATACGGACCGGTTACGCCGGTTCACATGCTGGAGAAAAGGACAAACGGAATCTACAGCTATGCGGGGCCTGGTATGCATTTGTATAAAGAGGACAAGCAATCCGGATGGGTCAACCTGTTTAACGGAGAAACGCTGCCGCCAGGAGAACCTGTACGGCGTATCCCCGCAGATCGACAGTCAGAAACGAGCCATCCGAGCGGAATGCCGTCCATTCCTCCCGACTACAAGCCGTATTCCACAGATACATCACCCGATGTGGGGATTGCGGTTATGATTCTGCACGGTTTGCGGCAGACGGTTTCGTTCGAGTTGGACCACTTGCCGGAAAAGTTTCAATCGGCCGGCTATCTCGTTTATACGGTATTGCCTAATGACTACTACAGCGTCTGGGCTATCACCGGACGGCAGACCATGCCTGGCGATTCAGTGTACCTGGAAGTGCGGGATGTATTTGCAGCCGACCAAGTTCCGATTTATATTCGCGGAGACGTTCCGGTGAATTGGACCGGGTCAAGATAAAGCAACCCAAAATGGAGGGGGGCAATCTGAATGCGCGGCTGCGACCTCCATTTTAATTCGGCCAGGCGCAGTTCCCGTTCTGCCGAATAGACGGTCATTTCTTCTCCGTTCTCCAGAATCATCGATTGGTAATAGGTATCTAATTGTTCCATTTCTTGTGCCAATCGTTCTTGCGCTGTTTCTGCCCAAGAATGGTCAGATTTCTGTATTTCTTCCATCGCCGTTTGTTCAATTCGCCGCCAACCGTCTTGCAAAGACGCTTTCAAAAATGGCCCCTCCAAAGCATGTACTTTAAATGGAGCTGGCAATTCTTCCGAAAAGGGAAGGTCCAGGATTTCCTCGTACAGTCCGGGAATCACTTGCCTGCTTTTCAAATTGACGCCGTAGGATCGAATTTCGTCTTTGCGCCGGTCGGCGATATAGGAGATTTTCAGACTGGTCAGCAGAAACGGTACCCGCAGATGGGTGGGGGCGTCAGTCTGGTAGACACGTACAAACCTGCCCCGTTTGACTGCAGATTCAAATATTTTCTCCAGACGAAAGCTCCCCAGAGCCACCAATTCGGCCGATTCGATGCCCTCCACTTCTGTCTCCGCATTGAACGCAATATTTAATACAGTCGGCGGTACTTCTTCGCCGGTTGCTTCCGCCCACATCCAAAAATAAGGCCGATCCGTCAATTCCTTGTCGATTTCACGCGGCAGTTCGACTTGCAAAAATTCAGATTCGTCGCGTAAGATCGGTGTCCCTGTGGCTTGAAAATAACGTCGGCAAAAATCTTGCAGCAGCAGATTGTCCAAGTGCCATCCTCCTATAGACCCCACTCTGGAAACGTATCTTGCAACAAATCTTCTCTTGCTTTTGTGACTTGTTGTCCCAATTCGTCGAAACGGGCAGCCAGTTCCGTTTCCGACTTGGCTTCCATGATCCAGTCCATAATATCGTTCTCAATGTTTTTGCTCAGTTTCATCTTGCCGATAATCAGATCCAATTCGCCGATTACCATTTCAAACATGCGGATCTTTTCCTGCAGCAGATTGACGATATGTTCTTCGATTGTGCCGCGGGTGGCCATGTTGTATACATAAACGTCTCTGGTTTGTCCAAGCCGGTGCACACGACCGATCCGCTGTTCAATCCGCATCGGATTCCAGGGGAGGTCAAAGTTGATCACGTGATTGCAAAACTGCAAATTGATTCCTTCACCGCCTGCCTCCGTCGCAACCATCACTTGAGCGCGCTTTTCAAACAGGTCTTTCATCCAGTCTTTTTTCCCTCTGCCAAAACCGCCGCGAAACGGGATGGCACGGACGCCGGCTTGCTCCAACATGTACATTAGATATTCTTGACTTGCGCGATATTCGGTGAACACGATCACTTTATCGTTTGTTTGCGTGACAAGATCAATCACCGTTTTTCCTTTGGTGTATTCGTTGAGAGGGATGGATTCCCCCATTTGGTACAAATGTTCGATTCTCGTTTTTAAAGATTCAGGCGTTTTCGGATCTTTGTACATTCTCTCCAACGTTGGCAGTGCCGCATAGGGAGAGGAACAAATCTCACGCTGCAGTGTGATCAGCGGCAGCACATTCCCCTTTTCGGCCCGGCGTTTCAGGTATTCTTCCTTGACAAAAGAAGAAACCGCTTCGTACAATTCCCGTTCTTGTACCGACAGTTCAAGGGGAATGGAGGTCACGTTCCGATTGGTGAAATAGATGCCGCCTTCACTTCGTTTGTTGCGGATCATGACCTGCGACAATGCCTCTCTCAATTCCACCGGATTTTTCGGTTTCCGTCTCTGCTCGATGAAACTGGCTGTGAAGTGTTGAGCACTTCCCAACTGACCGGGTTTTAACAGATTGATCAGATTGTACAGCTCTTTCAGATCGTTTTGAATCGGCGTTGCCGTCAACAATAACAAGTATTTTTTACGGAGCCGGTTGATCAGTTCCCAGTTTTTCGTTTTGCGGTTTTTCAATTTGTGCGCTTCGTCGACGATGACCAAATCCCAATCCTGTTCCAGCACAAGACTGCGATGGGGCTCCCGCTTCGTCGTGTCAATCGAGGAAACAAGCACATTATAAGTGGTCCAGGACCATTCGTTCCTCTGAGCGAAAGCCCCAATCGAAAATTTCTCGTTCAGCTCCCGTGTCCATTGCAATACCAGTGAGGCGGGCACCAAAACCAACGCTTTCTTGACCAATCCCCGCATCATGTATTCTTTCAGGATCAGACCTGCTTCGATTGTCTTTCCCAACCCGACTTCATCCGCCAATATGGCGCGTCCCTGCAGTTCATTCAATACCTTTTTGGCCGTTTCAACTTGATGGGGATAGGGAATGACGGCCGGCAAATGCTGCAAGCACAGCAATTGGTCGAAAGAAGGAGAGATCTTGGTCGCTTCCGCTTCCCGGATCAATTGGAACAATGTCCAATTGTCCCATTGGTCCGAATCGGCCCGTTCAAGAAATTGCTGAAACAATGTCTCGTCGATGGTACACTCTGGTACCCCGGAAAAAAGGGGGGGAGTCAGAGAATCCAGTTTCATGGGCTCACCCCTTGTGATATAATGGAGTCGCTGAAATAATTTGTGTTACATTTTGGAATTTTATACGTAGCGGATGAGTGATGCGGGAGAGAACGAACCGATCGTCGCCGTAGGAGCAAGTGAGAAGCAGCCGAACCTTTTCATGAATCTCTCAGGCAAAAGTACCGTATCATGACGCATCTCTGGAGAGAGCCGCAATGGCCACCCAAGGGGCAACTTCCGACGAGAAGGGGACTCTCAGGTAGACGGGACAGGGAAACATGAAGGGGACTTCCCTTTGTGTTTCCTTTTGTATTTACAAAAAAAAAGGAGGTCTTGCAATGACGACTTTAAAGCGAACGCCGCTGTTCCCTGTTTATGCGGAATCTGGCGGCAAAACAATTGATTTCGGGGGCTGGGAACTTCCTGTCCAATTTTCCGGCATTCTCGATGAACATGAAGCGGTGCGTACCCGTGCCGGATTGTTTGATGTATCGCATATGGGGGAACTTGAGGTAAAAGGTGCTGATGCACTGGCCAACATTCAACGATGGATCACGAACGATGCCTCAAAGATCGAGATCAACCAAGCGTTGTATTCGCCGATGTGTTATCCGGACGGAGGTTGTGTGGACGACTTGCTCGTTTACCGGCATGCGGCAGATCACTACATATTGGTGGTGAATGCGGCAAATATTGAAAAAGATTTCGAGTGGGTTGTCAAAAATTCTTTCGGCAATGTCGAAATTGTCAATTTGTCGGAGGGCATTTCCCAATTGGCTCTGCAGGGACCTTTGGCGGAAAGGATTTTGCAGAAGTTGACCGATTATGATTTGTCTGCGATCAAATATTACTGGTTTGCCCAAGTAGTAACGGTTGGCGGCATCAAGGCTCTCGTCTCTCGTACCGGTTATACAGGGGAGGACGGGTTTGAAATTTATGTCGACGCCAAACAGGCGATCGCCATGTGGAATGCCATTTTGCAAGCGGGCAAGGAAGACGGCTTGGTTCCGGTTGGATTGGGCGCCCGAGACACATTGCGATTTGAAGCTAAATTGCCGCTGTACGGCCAGGAGATCAGCGCAACCGTCTCACCGATTGAAGCCGGACTCGGCATGTTTGTCAAACTGGACAAAGCCGACTTTGCCGACTTTATCGGCCGTGACGCATTGGCCAAACAGAAAGAGCAAGGAGCCAAGCGCAAACTGGTTGGCTTTGAAATGATTGAACGGGGCATTCCGCGCACACATTATGAAGTGCAAGTGAATGGCCGCAAAATCGGCGAAGTCACCACTGGCACGATGGGACCGACCGTCAAGAAAAACATTGGACTCGCCTTGATTGAAGCGGAATTCGCAACCATTGGCCAAGAATTGGATATCATCATTCGCAATAAGCCTGTCAAAGGCGTAATCATCAAGACGCCGTTTTACAAACGGGAAAAATAAGCGCTGACTCGACGAGGGGGTAATCAGTTTGAAAAAACACGGCTACATTCCGAACACGGAAGCGGAACGCCAATCCATACTTGATTCCTTGGGCATCAAGCAAGTGGAAGAACTGTTTTCCGACATTCCGGAATCAGTTCGTCTGAAACGGGAGCTCGACCTTCCCGCCGCATGGTCGGAAATCGAATTGAACCGCAATTTTGCCGAAATGGCAGGAAAAAACGCGAACCTGGAAGAATATGTATCTTTTTTGGGAGCCGGTGCGTATCAACACTACATTCCGTCTGTTGTGGACGCCATCATCAGCCGTTCAGAATTCTATACCGCTTACACTCCCTATCAGCCGGAAATTTCGCAAGGGATTCTGCAGGCGATTTTTGAATATCAATCCATGGTGTGCGAATTGACTGGACTGGACGTTTCCAACGCGTCCATGTATGACGGACCGAGCGCAATGGCAGAAGCGGGGATCATTGCTTGCGCGGCAACTCGCCGTTCCAAATTGCTTGTTTCCCGTGCTGTTCATCCGGAATATCGGCAAGTCATCAAAACATATGCCTACGGCCAGCATATTGAAGTCGAAGAAATTGCCATCGAAGACGGGGTTACCAGCGTCAAGGACCTGGAAGCAAAATTGGGCGACAATATTGCCGGGGTATTGGTGCAATACCCGAACTTTTTCGGCTCGATTGAAGACATCAAGAACCTTGCGGAACTGGCGCACCAGCACAAAGCCCTGTTTGTTGCGGCAGTGAATCCGATTGCGATGGGAATTTTGGAGGCGCCTGGCACATTTGGCGCTGATATTGTCGTGGCGGAAGGACAATCGCTCGGCAACACAATTTCCTTCGGCGGCCCGTATCTCGGCATGATGGCCACCTCCAAAGAACTCGTACGCCGGATTCCGGGGCGAGTCGTCGGACAAACAAAAGATTTGGATGGTCGTCGTGCGTTTGTGTTGACCTTGCAAGCACGGGAACAACATATTCGCCGCGAAAAAGCAACGTCAAACATTTGTTCCAATCAAGCTTTGAACGCATTGGCTGCAACCGTGTACCTGAGCTACATGGGCAAACAGGGTTTGCAAGAAGTGGCGAAGCAAAATTTGCAAAAAGCCCACTATGCACAACGGTCGCTGACTTCGGTGAAAGGTGTGAAGCAGTTGTTCAACGCACCGTTCTTCAATGAGTTTGCCATTCAACTGACCGGGGATCCGGCAGAAATCAACCGCAAACTGATGGAGTCCAACATCATAGGCGGTTTTGATTTGGGACGAGCGTATCCCGAATATGCGGGCAGCATGCTGCTGGCGGTTACCGAATTGCGGACAAAAGCAGAGATCGACAAGCTGGCTGAGCGATTGGAGGAGATCTTATGAGACAAGAAAAAAATCAACCGCTAATTTTTGAATTGTCCCGCCCCGGTCGGATTGCATTCAGTCTGCCGGAATCGGATGTGCCGGAACAATCCTTGGACGAAATGATTCCCTCTGGCTACATTCGGCAGGATGCGGCGGAACTCCCGGAAGTCAGCGAAGTGGATTTGATCCGTCATTATACGGAACTGTCCAGACGGAACTATGGGGTGGACAACGGTTTTTATCCGTTGGGTTCCTGCACGATGAAGTACAACCCGAAACGCAACGAACAGATGGCCCGATTGACTGGATTTGCATCCATTCATCCGTATCAATCGGAAGAAACAGTGCAAGGTGCCCTCGAACTGCTGTATAAACTGCAAACCGAATTGGAAGAAATTACGGGTATGGACCGCGTATCACTGCAGCCTGCTGCAGGTGCGCAAGGGGAATGGACCGGTTTGATGCTGATCCGTGCCTATCATGAAGCACGCGGGGAAAAGCGGACGAAAGTCATTGTTCCGGACACGGCTCATGGTACGAACCCCGCTTCCGCTACAGTGGCCGGATTTAACGCGATTACCATTAAATCCAATGATCGTGGCGGGGTGGATCTTGATTCTCTGCGTCAAGCGATCGGACCGGACACAGCGGCCCTGATGCTGACCAATCCGTCCACATTGGGACTGTTTGAAGAAGATATAGTGGAGATTGCCCACATTGTGCATGAAGCGGGAGGATTGTTGTACTACGACGGAGCAAACGCAAACGCAATCCTTGGTTATGCCCGCCCGGGAGACATGGGATTTGACGTCGTTCACCTCAATCTTCATAAAACATTCTCGACGCCTCATGGCGGCGGCGGTCCGGGAGCGGGTCCCGTCGGTGTCAAGAAAGAACTGGTTCCCTTCTTGCCGGTTCCCGTCGTGGAGTACCGGGACGGAAACTATGTGCTCAATTACGACGTCCCGCAATCGATCGGAAAAGTCAAAGGATTCTACGGGAATTTCGGCATCTTGGTACGCGCCTATGCTTACATTCGAACGATGGGGCCGGACGGCTTGAAGCGTGTGACGGAAGAAGCGGTGCTCAATGCCAACTACATGATGCAGCGATTGAAGCCTTACTATGATTTGCCCTACGACCGGATTTGCAAGCACGAATTTGTGTTATCCGGCAAACGCCAGAAAGCAAAAGGGGTCAAAACCCTCGACATTGCCAAGCGGATTCTGGATTTTGGCTTCCATCCGCCGACGGTTTACTTCCCGCTGAATGTTGAGGAAGCGATTATGATTGAGCCGACCGAGTCGGAGAACATCGAAACCTTGAACGCGTTTATTGATACGATGATTCAAATAGCGAAGGAAGTCGAAGAGAATCCGGAAATCGTAAAACATGCACCCCATAATACGGTGGTTAATCGCTTGGATGAAACGATGGCAGCAAGAACTCCGATTCTCCGGTATGAACGAGCCTAGTTTGTGGCAACAGAATGATGCAAGCAAAAAGGAGGGCTATTATCAGCTCTCCTTTATTGTTTTACTTCTTGGTTTATTTTTTCGGCTTTTGATTCCTTCTCTTTGATGATGGCCAACGCATTTTTGGCAATCTCGGAAATTGGCGTCGAATCGGAATTATTCGGCATAATAGCGGTTGACGCCTGTTCGTCGCTCATAAACTGGCCGGGAGGAAATTTCCCTTGGAAAGCCGGTTCATTCTTGTCGATGGTTAAGTTCCCATCCGGTTCGACCTGTACAAGCGTCAGTTTATTCAGATCCTCCGACTCGATCCCGTACATCGCCAATTGCTGCAACAGATGTTCGCGGCTCTTTTGCAAATAGGACAGATTGTCATCAATCCATTCCCCGTCCATGATCACTGGGATAGGGAGGGTGGCGGGGGCAGTCGTAATACTTAACACTGAAGGAGTTACCGGCGCCTTCTGTGATTTGGGAATGACAGACAAGTCGCCTCCTTCTTCCATAATCGCAAATTCCACATCGGCGATCGAGGAATATCCTTTCAGACGCAGTTGTCCCAATAATTCCGGTATGGTGATACGGGTTTGGCGAAGCCCTGTTTCATCAATATTGCCTTTGTGGATCAATATGGTCGGTTTGCTGCGGAATAGTTGCCGTACTCGATTGTTCAGCATCAGATAGGAAGCTAACAGATAAGCGAGCACGATAAAAGCGCCGATTATGAGGGTCTGCGTAACCGTTTTTCCATTGGCAAGGGAACTGGCCAACATCGAACCCAACAAAACTACGACAATCAGATCAAAAATTGACATTTGCGCAACGGATCGTTTTCCCATGATCCGCATAAATGCAAACGCAATCAGAAACACCGAAAACGCTTGCCCCATCCATAACAATACGGTCATTGAACTATACTCCTCCCGGTAGTATCAGTTGCATATCGAAACAAGTGCATATTGAAACAAGACGCCCGTTCTGGGCGTCCAGAGTTCACGATTGCTTATATTGCGGCTCCTGCTGTTGAATATAACTCATTCTTGCCTGCAGTGTGCTTTTTGCGTTATCCAGAGTTTGAGCAAGCTGATTGTACATTTGTTTGGCCGTTGGATCCAACGTATCCAGGGAAAACTGTTTCAGACTGGCACTGGCTGATTCAATCGAAGCAATGGTTTGCTGGAGTTTGCTGCCTACCGTCATGATTGGAACCCCTCCGAATGATTTTCATAAAAATGGATTCTTGCATCAGCGTTGCTGCGGAAAGAGGCGGCGAGTCAGCTCGCTGAAACGGTCATAAATTCCCTGAATCGGTTGCCCGGCACGAATATCGTTGCTGTAACCTTGAAACCGGGAGAATACATCCGCATCGGCAGATACATAAACCTGTTGAATGCTGGGGTCAATCCTTCGAACTTCATTGGCGACATCCGTCTTGATCTGGTCAGTGATTTGCCCCTGCGCCAGATTCGGAATATCAACCGCCACATAGGCATTTGAATTGGTGATAAATACAGTTGCCCGTCGGATGTTGTGTTTCCCGGCAAGGGAATCGGCAATGTTTTGCGCTTCCCGCATCAATGTGTTTCCATAGGGGCGGGGAGTTGGCGTGGTGCCGAATGGAGCAGGCGAAGGCTGCACATTGCCGTAAGGGGCCGGGACAGTTCTGCCCGGTGCCTGCTGCTGAGTACGAGGCTGCGCCTGATTGGCCATGCAACCGAAAAGCATGGTGGAGGTTAAGGCCGCTGCGGATAGAATACGGAGTGATTTCTGAAAGTTGTTCATGTCTGAGTCCTCCTTGCATCATCATAATCTACAGTTACTTTCTCCAAAAGATCCAGAAGACATGCGCAGCAAACCATAAATCAAAAGTGTATGACAATATCTTGAAATAATAGAATTTTAATAGTTCGATAAGAATATCCTCGCAATCCATTCATAGTATGCTCATATTTCCCCTTTATCGTTATAGATAGCGGATCGGACAAGCCGCAAACACTAAAGGAGGAGATTTGAGGATGGAAAAAGGAAGTTCAAAAAAATGGCTGCCGTTGGCTGTGATCAGTTCTTTTGTGTTTTCAGCTCTTACCGGAGTTGGCGGGGTGGCTTCAGCCGCTGGAGTGAACAAGCCGGTGTCGACCTTGCAAACCATGCAGGAAAACGTGATCGAAAAAATTGCAGAAAAACCGCTTGAAAGCAATCATGGCACGACCGTTTCGCAACTCGCAAAACAACTGCCGGGCGGACCGGAAAAAGGTTCGATCATCAGCAGTGTCGCGCGGGATAAAGGTGAAACAGACAACGACGAAACAGAACAAGAGACGGCTGACGAAACTAAACAAAACGCGACGGCGGATCGTGAAGAGCCTGCGGCCCCGGCACAAACTGAAGAGCCTGCGGCGGCAGATGAAACGGCAAATTCCGACGAACAACCTGCCTCAGACCAAACTGTCGACCAAGATACCGATACAAACTGGACTGAAGACACTTATCAGGAAATTGTCAATGATTACAGAAGCTTGATCGACAGTTATCAGTTGTTTGTTGCGAATTGGTTCGGCGAGCGGCAAACAGAAGCTCCTCAATCTTCCACCGCCGAAAATTCTAAGCCTGAGGAAACGGAATCCACTTCTTCTGAAGCCGATCAATCAAGTGAAGCAGAAGCTGACGTTGCGATGTCTTCCGCTGCCGCAACAAACGTTCAGGCAGAACCGTCTGCCGTACAAGCAAACCTACAAGCAGACAGCCCTGCTGTTCAAGAAACATCTGTTAAAACTGAAGTGAAATCTGAAGATTCCTCTGTTGCCGCTGAGACAAAGTCCGATACTGCCGTTGAACAGAATGTTGTTCACGCAACAAATACTGATGTCCAGACTGAAGAACAGTCTGCTGCAAATGAAGAACAGTCTGCTGCAACTCCAGAAGAACCGCAAAGCCAGCCTGATCAAACCGAAACAAATCCGCAACAAACTGAACCAGTCCCGGCAAATGCGTCTGATCAAAATGAAGCGCAACCGACGGGTGATTCGGATACTGGTGATAGCAGCGTACAGGATGGCGACAGTCAGCCGGAACAAACTGCAGATGATTATTCCTTGTACAACAAGCTGATTGAGTATTACAACCAACTTGTCAACGCTTATCAATCATTCGTATCCCTCTTGAAGTAAGTCCCGAAAGTTCTGGCAGTTTTTTTTGTGAAGGGAACCTGAATCATATGCAGGTTCCCTTTCCCTGCTGTCGGACACCCATAAAATTATGTTTATCTACGAACTGCTATACAAATTTCGAAGTTGCTGCATTTTCTTGGTTTTTTGGACTTCGTGGCAATGAGAAGGGGGTTGTTGGCTACGACATACACAAAAGTATTGTTGGCTGATGATGAT
>JAGVBM010000061.1 GCA_020059765.1 Bacillota bacterium | reverse complement strand
TGGAAAAAATCGAGTGAAGGAATTTCCGGCTTGTAATGGAACTAAGTAAAAGAACAGGTCTAGAGAAGAAGAGGTGAACCAAATGACACCGAAAGTGCTGGTTGTGGAAGATGAACTTCCCATTGCAGATATATTGAAATTCACCCTTGAAAAAGAAGGGTACGAGGTCATTGTGGCCCATGACGGAGAGGAAGCGGTGGAAAAATCGGCTCTTGAGCAGCCGGACCTGATTTTGTTGGACGTGATGCTCCCCAAAAAAGACGGCTTCCAAGTTTGCCGGGAGATCCGCGTGTTTTCACAAGTGCCGATCATCATGCTGACTGCGCGGGACGGCGAGATCGACAAGGTGATCGGCCTGGAGATCGGCGCCGATGATTATGTGACGAAGCCGTTCTCGTCGCGGGAATTGGCGGCCCGTGTCAAAGCCAACTTGCGCAGGCATCAGGCAGAACCGCTTGGCGCAAGCAAACCGAAGTTTGTCATCGGGGACCTGATCATCGATATATCTACCTATCAAGTGAGCAAGAACAACGAGTTTCTTGATCTGACGCATCGGGAATTCGAGTTGCTGGCCTACTTGGCTCGTCATCGAGGAACGGTTTTGACCCGGGAACATTTGCTGCACGAAGTCTGGGGATTTGACTATTTGGGAGACATTCGGACGGTCGATGTGACGATCCGCCGTTTACGGGAGAAAATCGAATCGGATCCGAGCAATCCCGAATACATTCTGACACGTCGAGGCGTCGGTTATACCATGAGGAGGTAATCCCATGCTTCGCAGCATTCGTGGAAAATTGGTTCTGATCTATCTGTTGTTGATCTTGTTTGCCATGCAGTTGATCGGTGTCTATTTTGTGCGATCGATCAACTCATATTTCCTGGGAAATTTTTCGACGACAATCGACACGCAGGCGCGCTTTCTTTCCGCGCAATTACAGCGCTATATGGATAAAGAAATTACACCGGAAACGTTGAAGGACATTGATAACCTGGTAACGTCCTTTGCGTCCGAATCGGAAATCTACGTATTGAACAAAAGCGGGACGATCATTGCCACGTCCGCCAACAAAGCGACTGTCGGCCAGAAACGGCTGCGGACCGAAGTCACCCGGGCCTTATTGGGAACGAAAGACGAAGTGATTCGGGAAGATTCTCAAACGGGACAGCGATATACCTTCTTGGCCGTCCCGGTCAAAAACGGAACGGAAGTGGTCGGCGCCGTCTATATCGAGGCACCGATGACCAAGATCTATAAAACGATTAAAGAAATCAATGTCATGTTCTACACCGGATTGCTGATCGCCTTGGCCCTCACGGCCGTATTGGGCGTGGCGCTGGCGCAGACGATTACCACCCCGATCGTCGATATCACCAAGAAAGCGAAAGCCATGGCACGGGGCGATTTCGATCAGGTGGTGGAAGTCCGCAGCGATGACGAGATCGGACAGTTGGGCGAGACATTCAACTTCCTGATCCAACGATTAAAAGAAGCATTGTCGGAAAACGAACAGGAGAGGGAAAAGCTGGAGGCGATCGTCTCACATATGAGTGACGGCGTGATTGCGGTCGATTCGGAGAAGCGGATTTTGTTGATGAATCCCGCTGCCCGACTGCTGCTGGGAAGTGCGGACGATCCGGTCGGAGAACCGATCGATTCGCTGTTAATTCTCGAAGAAGAGACGGAGAGAAGGGAAGATCCAGAGAGAAGGATCCGGCTGATTCCCGGAAGAGAACTTTATTTCAAAGGACCGGAAGGAAGAACGCTGCGCGGATACGCCTCGCCGATTCGGGCGGAAGGTCATAACGAAGGACAGGTGATCGTACTGCGGGACATTACGAAGGAAGAGCGGCAGGAACAGGCCCGCCGCGACTTTGTCGCGAATGTGTCGCATGAAATACGAACGCCGTTGACGACGATCAAAAGTTACCTGGAAGCGCTCGATGACGGAGCGGTGGAAGAGCCGTCCCTGCGTTCCCGGTTTCTGCAAGTGATCCAGAATGAAACGGAACGCATGGTGCGAATGGTCGCAGACTTGCTGCAATTGTCCCGGCTGGATGCGGGCAAGATGCAGTGGTCTTTTCAAAGTACCGATTTGGTGCGGATGCTGGATGATGTGGTGGACCGCTTTACCTTTCAATGCAGTCAGCGGGAGATTTCCATGTATGTGGAAGTGGCGCTTCACCTGCCGCAGGTGCATGTGGATCCGGACAAACTGGATCAAGTGTTGGACAATCTGGCGACGAACGCGATCAAACATACGCCGGAAAAAGGGTCGGTTCGCTTGACGGCCGCGCAAAAAGGGGATGTGGTGGAAGTCAAGGTGACCGACACGGGTATTGGAATTCCGCCGAAAGATTTGCCGCGCATCTTTGAACGATTCTACCGCGTGGATAAGGCAAGGTCCCGCAAATACGGGGGCACGGGGTTAGGGCTGTCGATCGCCAAACAAATCATTGAAGCCCATGGCGGCGATATATGGATCGAGAGTTTGGTGGGGGAAGGCACGACGGTGACCTTCACATTGCCGGTCGCTGCAAAGGAGATCGCCTCATGAAACCGCGAATCGAGCAGCTCAAAGGGTTTCTGTTAACGTTTCTGGTCAGCTTGTCGATGGTTCTTTCCATTGGATTGTGGAACAGCAGTCCGGCCTTCGAATCCCTGGATCAGGGCGGGTACATGGTGAATCCCGCCTTCGGGCCGGGAAAAACTGTGGATCAAGTATTGCTCCCTTTGCAAATTCAGGTGCGTTTGGAGGAGAACAAAATCACCCTGTTGATGCCGTTTACCTCCCCGTACACGAAAGCATGGGACGAACTGCACAAATTGGCCGTGCGGGAAATGACCCCGGTTACCCATGAAGAATCGGAACTGCAAGCGCTGCGAACTGGCGTCAGTATTCGGTACCAGTTTGGCTTTGATCTGGGGGAAGAGCAATTGGCGCAGATGATCCGGATCGTAGAGCCCGTGCAATACCGGCTGCATGCCACCAGCCTGATTGTCCATCACACAGGACAGGCTGCCGCTTGGGTCGTCCTGTTGGACGGGGAGCGTCCAGTGTTTCGCGGACGTGTCGACGGACAGCCGCGATTGTTCGAACTGGCGGCTCAATGGAACTCGCTGCCGAAATATGTGGAGCGTAAAGGAGACAAAAGCTCCACCTATCTGCTGCCTGCCGAAAAATTAACCGTTCCGCTGGTCACGTACGAACGATTGTCTGTTCCGTCGGAAACCTTGGCCCGATCGTTTTTTATCGATCCTACGCTGACCCGCAGAATTCGTGAACGGGACGGGTCCTTGATCTTGACCGACGGGAATCGGACCGTCCGCATCTCGTCGCAAGCGAAAGGGATTCATTATTCCAGTCCGCTGCCGTTGGACCGCAAACAGGAAACGGAGACACGGGACAACTCTTTTCAACGGTCGGTGGAATTTATCAACGAACATGGCGGCATGCAGGGATCGTATGTGGGACGGCTTGGCAGCAGGTGGGGGACGGACACGAAAGAGTATATTTATAACGAATATCGGAACGGGATTCCGGTGTTGTCAAGTTTTACGGGGATTCATGTAACCCTCACCGGAAACGAAGTGGTCGATCTGGTGCGCAATGTGCTCTATCTCGGGGACGAAGTGAAAGAGGCCGCGGTGGAGGTGAACCCGCCGCAGCCGCAACTGTCCGAGAACGCCAGTCAGGTGTTCCTGGCCTACGCCCCGCAAGCGGTCGAGGATGGGAAGCGGATACAGTTGGTCCCCGTTTGGGTGGTGCAGGATATGAAAGGCACGTTCAGCTTCTATCGCGCAGAGACCGGTGACATATGGCAGGATACGGGAGAGTGGGCACATGGATTGGAGTAGGGCCAAAACGTATTTGATCATGACCTTCCTCTTGCTGGATCTGGTGTTAGGGTACCAATTCTGGAAATTGCGCACCGAACAGGCCGGGTATGTCCAATCCTACGCGGAGCAATTAACGGAAGTCCGGGATTTGCTCGCTTCGCAAAAATGGGAGATTCGTACGGAAGTGCCGCGGGTGACCGCCACCCTCGGTTATCTGCACGTCCGCTATCTTGACGCGGCGGAGGAAGAATGGAAAAAACGGATTGTCGCCGGAATGGTAGTCAAAGGATCGGGCCAGGTGACTGTCGATTTGACCGATAAAGACATTTCGGCCAATTTGGAAGACGAATCCATGGGAGACCGCTTGTGGACCCAACTGACCCCCTGGGTCTGGCCGAAAGAGTTGTACAAATATGATCGCACCTATGAGATCGGCAAAGGGATCGGAGTCGTCAAGTATCTGCAGCATTTCAACGGCTATCCGATTTTTTCGGCGCCGATCGATGTGGTGATTCGAGAGGAGAAAGCGACGCGGTATACGCAAGCGGCACTCGAAGTGATCCGGGAAGAGGGATCCAAAAAACAGGTCATCTCGGCGGTTCACGCGCTGCGTTCCTTGTCCGAGTCGATAGACAAAACCGCGAAAAGCAATGATAATAAAATTATTCGTGACATCCGGCTCGGTTACTACAGCAAAACCTACAATGCGGACGAATGGTATTTGACCCCGGTGTGGCGGGTTCTGACCGCGCAAGAGGTCTATTATGTGAATGCCCTGACGGGCGAAGTTGAATTGGCGAGATAATGGGAGGAACACCATGCTTCGTTTTAGTGTGCTGGCAAGCGGGAGTACGGGGAACGCCATCTATGTGGAAACGGAGAAAACACGGCTCCTGATCGATGCGGGGGTTGCCGGCAAACAGATTGAAGCGGCGATGAATGAAATCGCCGTTTCACTGACAGACTTGGATGCGATTCTGGTCACTCACGAACACTCCGATCATATCAAAGGGGTCGGCGTGGTGGCGAGAAAGATTGTCAGTGAACGGAAAAAAGAACGGGATCTGTACGGCCAACTGGAGGTGCCGATCTATGCGACGGAAGGTTCATGGCACGATTTGCAAGGCCTCATGAAGGAGTACGCCGAATCCTGTCGGCGGGTGATTCGGACGGGGGACAAGCTGGAGTTTGCAGACCTGATCGTCGAGTCGTTTCCCCTTTCCCATGATGCGCGCGAACCGGTGGGCTACGTGTTCCATCACGGCAGCAGCAAATTGACGCTGGCAACCGATCTCGGGTACATGAGCTCCCGGGTGAAAGACACAATCGCCGACTCGGATGCCTATATTCTGGAAAGCAACCATGATGTGAACATGCTGCGGATCGGGCCTTATCCGTGGCATCTGAAACAGCGAATCCTCGGCGACAAGGGACACCTGTCCAATGAGGCGGCGGGGGAAGCGCTGCTCGACATCCTGTCGGAACGAACGCGGGATGTGTATCTGGCACACCTGTCCCAGGAAAACAATTTGCCGGAATTGGCCCAACTGACTGTCGAAGGGATCCTGGATGGGGGCGGCAAGCGAATGAACCTGCACCGTACATATCCAAACAAACCGACGCCGCTGCATGAGATTGAACCGAAATAGAAACGGGTAGAAATTGAAGCGGATCAAATTGCAGTGGATCGAAATCGAAGAATGTCCTTGCCGTGATAGGGTAAGGGCATTTTTGGTCAATGATGGGAAGAGGGAAAATGATCCCGGATCTGCTCATCCAGGTCTTTAATCGGTGAGGGGCGGAACTGAGGCAGAAGATGGCCGGTAAGTTAAAAAATGGCTCATTTATATAAAAAGTATGGAAATTCAAGCGGAGCGGTTGAGAAAAGGAAAGTGCGGTTTGTATAATGAATCTAGGCCGTGGTTCATACTACGGCTCTAGGTTCCCAGAAGGAGGTTGTATAGATGGGATATTATGACGATTTCGATTCGAAACCGAGACAAAGCAATGGCCGAGCATGGGCAGCCTCCGTTATCATTGCGGCATTGGTGGGTTCCGGTACGACCATTCTGACGGTTCCGTATTTGATAAAATCCAACATTGTCAAGCTGCCGGATGCGACCACGACGGTCAGCGAAAGTCGCGGAACTTCGCAAAGCGTGACGTTGAATGTGGAATCGGGCATTGTGCAGGCGGTAAACAAGGTCAAACCGGCCGTGGTAACCGTCGTTAATCTGCAAAAAGGGGTCGGGTTCTTCAGCCGCAGCAATGAACAGGCGGTCGGCAAAGGATCGGGCGTGATCATTGACAAACAAGGCCATATCATCACCAACAACCACGTGGTGGAAGGCGCCTCCGACCTGGAAGTGATCATCAACGAAGAACACATCAAGGCAAAAGTGCTCGGAACAGATGAACTGACCGACTTGGCGGTTCTGCAAATCCCGGCAGATAAAATCAAAGACATCGTCCCCGTTCAACTGGGCAGTTCCGAATCGCTGCAAATCGGCGAACCGGCCATTGCCATCGGCAACCCGCTGGGCGAGTTTGAACAAACGGTTACCGTCGGTGTGATTTCAGCGAAAAAACGCACCTTGCCAATTGAAGATCAAAACGGCCGGGTCGTCTACGAACAAACCGTCTTGCAAACGGACGCCGCCATCAACCCGGGGAATTCGGGCGGCGCGCTGATCAATATTCAAGGCCAACTGATCGGGATCAACTCGGCGAAAATCGCCAAATCCGGCGTGGAAGGCCTCGGCTTCGCGATTCCGGTCGACGAAGCGAAACCGATTGTCGATCAGTTGATCGCCAAAGGAAAAGTGACGCGACCGGCAATCGGGGTAAGCGTGGGCTATGAGATTCAGGAAATTCCCGAGAACTACCGGGGCGGACTGCCGGTCGATTACGGAGTCGTGGTCAACGATGTGTCGGCGGGAGGCCCTGCCGACAAAGCGGGGGTTAAAAAGGGTGACGTGATCGTCAAGATCGACAACACCCAAATCAAGACTTTCCTCGACATGCGGAAGTTCCTGTTCGGCAAGAAACCGGGCGATACGGTGCAAGTCACCTTCTACCGGGACAATAAGGAAAAAACCGCAACGGTTACGCTGGATGCACTGCGGAATTAGCAACGCGGAATTAGCCATACGGAATTCGAATCGATACAGGAAGAAGGGATTGCGGGCAAGAGTTCGCAGTCTCTTTTTCTTTATACTTGTTAGGACTTCAAGGTAACAAGTATAAGGGCAACTGGGTCCCCACCCAAGTGCAAGCACTTGGGTGGGAATAACTTTGGCTCGCCTGCGCCTAAAGGCTTGACGGAGCCAAGTTTTCTTTATGGAATAATTCGTACGGTACGAAGAAAAAATGTTGTTGTTAGCGGGCAACAGTGTTTCCCCGACACCAAACTTCTAGTCCGCAGCAAAAATGTTTCTGTAGACCCACTCCACTTTGATCTGATACTCTAGTTGTGTTTTGGAAGGCGAGCTCTGGATGGAAACTTGTTGGAGGGGTACCGGTGAACCAGTTTGGCACGAATGACACAAAAGCCGGCGAAACGGGCGTATGGCTCAGCATTATCACCTATGTCCTGTTGTCCACAGTTAAAATATGGGTCGGGTATTTGACAGATTCGGCGGCATTGTCCGCTGACGGACTCAACAATACCACCGACATTATCGCTTCTGTCGCGGTTTTGATCGGTTTGAAAATTTCCCGCAAACCGCCGGATCATGACCACCCCTACGGCCACTCCCGGGCGGAAACGATCGCCTCTTTGGTGGCGTCCTTCATCATGGTCTCCGTGGGGTTGCAAGTATTGTCGCAAGCGGTGCAGTCGATCTTTTCCGAAAAAACCGTCATCCCCGATTTGACTGCCGCTTGGGTAGCGGTCGCAGCCGCATTGATCATGTATTGGGTCTATCGGTTTAATTTAAAGGTGGCGCGAACCACCCACAGCCAGGCGATGATGGCCACCGCCCAGGACAATCGGTCGGATGCCCTGGTCAGCGTGGGCACCGCAATCGGAATTTTTGGCGCCCAATACGGACTTCCCTGGTTGGATCCCTTGGCGGCCCTGATCGTCGGACTGATGATTGTAAAAACCGCCTGGGACATCTTCCGCAACGCCTCCCATGCGCTGACGGACGGATTTGACGAAAGCCTTTTGCGCAAACTCCGCCAAACGATAGAGCACATCCCAGGCGTGGAATCGATTCAGGATATCAAAGCCCGCATACACGGAGCCAACTTGTTGTTGGATGTGGTGATTGAAGTGGATCCTTTGTTAAATGTGATCGAAAGCCATCGGATCACAGAAAGGATTGAGGAACAGATGTTAGAAAAACACCGGATTCAATACGTGCACGTACATGTGGAACCGAAAGGCGAATAAAGCCACAGCCCGATCTTAATTCTCAATCACACGGAGCTTGGTCAGTTTCGGTTTGACTTTCTTCGTTCCGTGTTTTGATTGAAAAGTAATCTCCAGTTCCAATTCGTCGTCCTCGCCGGTCATCTCCATGATGACGCCGATACCCCATTGGGGATGGCGGACACGCAGCCCGATCGCCCAGCGAGGGATCACCGCAAAGTCTGCCCCTGACCGTTCCACCAGATCTTCCGGCAGTTCATCGAGAAACCGCGACGGTTCGTTCATCTGCAGTTGGCCAAAAATCGTTCGTTCCGTGCAATAGGACAGGTGCAGTTTTTCCTGGGCCCGGGTGATAGCCACGTAGCAAAGATTCCGTTCTTCTTCAATGCCTTCACTGGAATCCATGGAACGTGCGTGGGGGAAGATCGATTCTTCCATGCCGACCACAAAAGTTAGCGGGAATTCCAACCCCTTTGAAGCGTGCATCGTCATCATGTGCACGGCGTTGTCCTTTTTCCCCGTTTCTTTGTCCGTATCGGACAAAAGGGACGTTTCCGCCAGAAAATCGGCCAGTGTCCCGCGACGCCGCTTGTCAAACGCACGAGTCACCGTCAACAGTTCATCAATGTTTTCCAGCCGGTTCCGCTCTTCTTCTTGCGGACTGGTTTCATACATTTCCCGATAGCCGGTCCGACGCAGCATTTCCTGCAGGAATTCGGTAACGGAGAGACCTTCCTGCAGCCAGTGCAGGTCGGTCATCAGCAGGTGGAATTTTTTCACCGCTTCCGTCGCCTTGGCTCCAAGGTCGGCACGCTCCGCTTTGCCCATCGCTTCCAGTAGATTTATGCCGTTCTCATGGGCGAAGTCGAGCAATCGTTTGATCGTGCCGATGCCGATGTTTCGCTTGGGGACGTTGACAATCCGCAGCAGGGAGATTTCGTCTTGCGGATTGGCCGTCACCTTCAGGTAAGCCATCACGTCTTTAATTTCCCGGCGATCGTAAAAGGTCATCCCGCCAAGAATTTTATAAGGAATGGCCGCCTGCAGAAAAGCTTCCTCAATCGCCCGCGATTGGGCGTTGGCCCGGTACAAGACGGTGCAATCGCGAAATTGTCCTCCACTGCCCACATGTTCCTGCACTTTCGCAATGATGTAAGCCGCTTCGTCCGTCTGATCCAGCGCTGCGTACAGGGAGATCGGTGCCCCTTGTCCCTTCGCCGACCAGAGATTCTTGTCCTTTCGCCGGGCATTGTGCTGAATCACCGCATTGGCCGCTTGCAGGATCGTATTGGTGGATCGATAGTTTTGCTCCAGCAGGATCACTTTCGCTTCCGGGTAATCCCGTTCAAAGTTCAGGATATTGGAAATATCCGCGCCGCGCCAGCGATAGATCGCCTGGTCCGAATCACCGACGACGCACAGATTGCGGTACTTGCCGGCCAACAGTTTGACCAGCTTGTACTGAGCCCGGTTCGTGTCCTGGTACTCATCCACATGAATATATTGAAACTTCTCCTGGTACGCGTCCAGCACATCCGGCTGGTCTTCGAACAACTGCACCGTCTTGAAGATCAAATCGTCAAAATCGAAGGCGTTGATACTGTTCAGCTTGTATTGGTATTCCCGGTACACGTTTGCTGCGACCGAATCGAGCAGGGATTTGCCCGCTCTTGACTTGAAGTCGTCCGGCCCGATCAGTTCGTTTTTGGCAGCGGAAATTTTCCAGAGCACACTGAAAGGATCGAACTTTTTCATGTCGTAATTGAGATCCAACATGCACTGCTTGATCGCCGACATTTGATCATCCGGATCGAGAATTGAAAAATTGTTCTCAAATCCGAGGTGTTCCGCTTCCCGACGCAGGATTTTTACGCACATGGAATGAAAGGTGCTCATCCAGATGTCGCTGGCTGCGTCCCCCACCAAATTCGCTACTCGTTCATTCATTTCTTTCGCCGCTTTGTTGGTGAAGGTGATCGCCAGAATGTTCCACGGTTGAATAGAACACTGCGCCAACAAATAGGCGATGCGCCTCGTCATCACGCTGGTTTTTCCGGAACCGGCCCCGGCGAGAATCAGCAACGGACCCTCCGTCGTTTCCACGGCTTCCTGCTGCTGCTGATTCATCCCTTGCAGAATCGTCTCTTTTTGTATCCGTACGGTTGCAGGTATTTCGGTTGTCATACAGCCCTCCATCAAACAAAAATGCTACCCAACAAGGGTAGCATGCAAGTCCGTTCATGTGAAGGGCACAAAGTTCGATTTTCCTCTTTTTCAAACCTTGCGGTATTTACGCAGTGCAGCAATATTCAAAGCGAGAAAAAACAAACTGTAGCCCGACAGAATCACAAGCGGCATCCAAATGTCAGCCAGCGAATCACCGCGAATCATAATTCCGCGCAGCGCTTCCGCTCCATGGGTCAGCGGCATCGCTTTGGACAGCCAGATCACCCAGTCCGGCATGCCTCGCAAATCGAACAACCCGCTGAGAAAAATTTGCGGCAGAATGACCAAAGGAATAAATTGCACCATTTGCAATTCGTTGCGGGCAAAGGCCGACAATAGAGTGCCCAAGGACAAGGCGACCGTGGCTATCAGGATATTCACCACCAGCACGGACCCGAAACTGCCGACCGAATTGACATCCAGCACCTGCAGCGTAAACCATTGAACCCACGTTGTCTGCAACACGGCAAACAATCCAAATCCGAAAAAGTAACCGAACACAATTTCATGCCGCCGAATCGGCGTCGCCATCATCCGTTCCAATGTGCCGCCCGTCCGTTCTCGCAGAAAGGAAACCCCTGAGATCAAAAATACAAAAAACAAAATGAAGAAGCCGATCAGCACGGGTGCAAAATAATCCAGCATCGTCAGCGTACTTCCGCCATGCAGATACGTAACGTCAAGGAACTGTTTCACTACGCCGTTGGTGGGCACTAATGCTTGCATCGCCATTTGTACCGTTTGCATCACCGCCCGATTGGCGAGAGGATCCGATCCTTCCAACACCACATTGACTTTCGGCAGGGCAAACTCCAAATAAGCGTCCGTTTCTCCCGCAGCCAACCGTTCTTTGCCAGCCTCGAGGGACACTTCCGCAACCGTTGCGCCCGTTTCCCGCAATTTGTCCAGCACAACGGCCGGCGCCCCGATCACATCAAACGTCGTCTTCGTATCGTTTGCCGTAAACACGAGACTTAACAGCCACAAGATAAATAGCGGCGCAATAAACAGCAAGGCGACGGTTCGTCTGTCACGAACAATCTGTTTGATTAGCCGTTTGGTCAAAGACAGAGTTCTCATGCTTGCACACCCCCAAAGTGCAGGAATACGTCTTCCATGGATTGACTATCTGCCTGTTCTTTCAATTCGGACGGCTTCCCCAGAGCAATCAGCCGTCCGTCCCGGATCAGTCCCAACCGATCGCAATGCTCCGCTTCATCCATCACATGGGTGGTGATCAGCAGAGATACGCCGATGGCCTGCAGCCGCCTGAACTCGGTCCAGAAGTTTTTGCGCAGCACGGGGTCTACTCCGACGGTCGGCTCGTCAAGAATCAGAATGTCAGGTTCGTGCAGCAGGGCAATCGCCAAGGACAATCGTCGCCGCATGCCGCCCGAATAGGTGTGCACCGGGCGTTTCGCGTCAGGCGTTAACTGAACAAGCTCCAACACTTCTTCGATCCGGCTGCTGCGCCGTTTCTTGGACACCCCGTACATATCGGAAAAAAACGTCAAATTGTCCAACCCATTCAAGTCCTGATACAACGCATCCGCCTGCCCCATGTACCCGATTCGCTGCACTACCCGCAAAGAAGGCATTCGTTCTCCCAATACAGCAATCTGCCCCTCCGAATATTCGCCGATGCCAGCAATCGCCCGTACCAATGTGGTTTTCCCCGCTCCCGACGGACCCAATAATCCGAGAATCTCTCCGCGTTGAAGATCAAGGGAAATGTCATGCAAGATCGTTCGTTTGCCAAATCGTTGCGTCAAATGTTCCACGCGGACCACCGCATCATATCCCATGGGTTTCCTCTCCTTTACCCTGTTTTGCAGCTTGCAGATTTAGATTTCCGAATCTGACGATGATGTCACCCCGTGCAAAAAGGTGTCCACCATTCGCCGAATCTCCTCCTCTTCCGACTCTTTTCCGAAAATCTCCGGGTAAATGTTGCGCAGCGCCACATACCCGGCAACCATGCTCATCAAAATCCGGAATGACGTGACTGGGTCAACCTCCCGAAATACTCCCTTGGTAATTTCCTCTTGAATCAGGGAACTGCCCCAATTCACCACTTGCGGCATCACTTTTTCCCGGATAGGATCCAGCAGCTCCGGGTGAAAAGCCGCTTCGGCCGCCACGGTTTTAATCAAGGAAAGATTGTTTTGTCCGAGAGTAATCCGGTCTTTGAGAATCTCTTCCAATACTTGCCGAATCTCTTTGTTCTTGCGGTTTTTCGATATTTTTTCCACGCTGTTCAGAATCATCGG